>NZ_JAAAYH010000027.1:0-43467 GCF_018035285.1 Streptomyces sp. MK37H
AGCCCGAGGAGAAGGAGGGCCGCCAGGCCAATCTGGTCGGCTACGGGGCGGCGCCCGCCTCCACCAAGCGCCGTCCGCGCAAGCCGCTGCCCGGTGCGCAGCGGTCCGCGCCCGCCCCCTCCGCCGGGGCGCCCGCGCCTCAGGAGCCCGCCCCCGCGCCCGCGCGCCCCGAGGCCGCGCCCGCGCCCGCGCCCTCGCCCGAGCTGAACGGCAGCGGCCGGACCGCCCGGCCGCTGGCCAAGCCGCCGGTCCGCAAGCTGGCCAAGGACCTGGGCATCGACCTGGAGACGGTCACCCCGAGCGGGGCGGACGGGATCATCACCCGCGAGGACGTCCACGCGGCCGCCGAGGCCGTCCAGGCGGCTCGGGAGACGCCCGTGGGGGCCCCGTCCGCGGCCGTCACGGCCGCCCCGGCCCGGGAGCGCCGGGTGCCCGTGAAGGGCGTACGGAAGGCCACCGCGCAGGCGATGGTCCACAGCGCCTTCACCGCCCCGCATGTGACCGAGTTCGTGACGGTCGACGTGACCCGCACGATGAAGCTCGTGGCCGACCTCAAGCAGGACCCGGAGCTGTCCGGGCTGCGGGTCAACCCGCTGCTGCTGGTCGCCAAGGCCCTGCTGGTGGCCATCCGGCGCAACCCGGACATCAACGCCACCTGGGACGAGGACAATCAGGAGATCGTCTACAAGGACTACGTCAATCTGGGCATCGCGGCGGCGACACCGCGCGGGCTGATCGTCCCCAACATCAAGGACGCCGACGCCAAGACCCTGCCCGAACTGGCGTCCGCCCTGGGCGAGCTGGTCACCACCGCCCGTGAGGGCAAGACCACCCCGGCGGCGATGTCCGGCGGCACGATCACCATCACCAACGTCGGCGTCTTCGGCATCGACGCGGGCACCCCGATCATCAACCCCGGGGAGTCCGCGATCCTCGCCTTCGGCGCGGTCAAGCTCCAGCCGTGGGTCCACAAGGGCGAGGTCAAGCCGCGCCAGGTGACCACGCTGGCGCTCTCCTTCGACCACCGGCTGGTCGACGGCGAGCTGGGCTCCAAGGTGCTCGCGGACGTCGCGGCCGTCCTGGAGCGCCCCAAGCGCCTGATCACGTGGGCGTGATGCGGCGCACAGTGTGATGCAACCGTAGGCACCATCCCCCGTCCGCATCGCGGACGGGGGATGAGTGCGCATGCATCTTGTATCTATGATGTGCGCATCATGAGTCCCACCGATACGGCCACCAAGCCGCCTCCTGCCGCCGAACGCGTCTACCACCACGTCAAACAAGCCGTCCTCGACCGCCGCTACGAGGGCGGCACACTGCTGAGCGAGGGCGAACTCGCGGACGCCGTCGGGGTCTCCCGCACCCCCGTCCGGGAGGCGCTGCTGCGCCTGGAGGCCGAGGGGCTGCTCAAGCTCTATCCGAAGAAGGGCGCCCTGGTGCTGCCCGTCTCCTCCCAGGAGATCGCGGACGTGGTCGAGACCCGGCTGCTGGTGGAGCAGCACGCGGTCGCCAAGGTCGTCCCGGCCGGAGGGCAGCTGCTGGCGCGGCTCGAGGAGCTGCTGGAGGAGCAGCGGGTGCACGCCGCGGCCGGGGACCTGGCCGCCTTCGCGGCCGCCGACCGCTGCTTCCACGCGGCGATCGTCCGGGCGGCGGGAAACGCCATCCTGGCGCAGCTGTACGACCAGCTGAGGGACCGCCAGCTGCGGATGGGCGTGGCCACCATGCACGCCGAGCCCGACCGCATCGCCAAGAACATCACCGAGCACACGGAGATCCTCCAGGCCCTGCGCGCCGGGGACGCCGGTTTCGCGTCCGGGCTGGTGCAGCGCCACATCAGCTGGGTGAACAACCTCGCCCGGGGTGAGGCGCGATGACCTCGGCCCAGTTGCCCGGTGATCCACCCGGCGGACGCCGTGCCGTCGCCGTATGGGGCCTGGGCGTCGCCGTCTACTTCGTCGCCATCACCTATCGCACCAGCCTCGGCGTCGCCGGTATCGACGCCGCCGAGCGCTTCCACATCAACGCCTCGGCGCTGTCGACCTTCTCCATCCTCCAGGTGCTGGTCTACGCCGGGATGCAGATACCGGTCGGGCTCATGGTCGACCGTCTCGGCACCCGTAAGGTGCTCATGCTCGGCGTGGTGCTCTTCACCCTGGGGCAGTTCGGCTTCGCGCTCTCCCACTCGTACCCGATGGCGCTGGGCTCCCGGGCGCTGCTCGGCTGCGGTGACGCGATGACCTTCATCAGCGTGCTGCGGCTCGGCTCGCGCTGGTTCCCGGCCCGCCGGGGGCCGATGATCGCCCAGGTCGCCGCGCTCTTCGGGATGGCGGGCAACCTGGTCTCCACGCTGGTGATCGCCCGTGCGCTGCACAGCGCCGGCTGGACCACGACCTTCGCGGGCAGCGCGCTCGGCGGGGTGGCCATCCTCGTCCTGGTGCTGCTCTTCCTCAAGGACCACCCGAAGGGCTTCGAGCCCGCGCCCGCCTCCCATCTGGGCGCCGACTACGTCCGCCGGCAGATCGCGGACGCCTGGCGCGAGCCCGGCACCCGGCTGGGCATGTGGGTGCATTTCACCACCCAGTTCCCGGCGATGGTGTTCCTGCTGCTGTGGGGGATGCCGTTCCTGGTCGAGGCCGAGGGGCTGTCCCGGGCGACCGCAGGTCAGCTGCTGACCCTCGTCGTGCTGTCCAACATGGCGGTCGGCCTGGTCTACGGGCAGGTCATCGCCCGGCACCACGCCGCCCGCGCCCCGCTGGCCCTCGGTACGGCCGGCGCCACCGCGCTGCTGTGGGGCACCGTGCTGCTCTGGCCGTCCGCCCACGCGCCCATGTGGCTGCTGATCGTCCTGTGCGCGGTGCTCGGCGCCTGCGGGCCCGCGTCGATGATCGGCTTCGACTTCGCCCGGCCCGCCAATCCGCCCGAGCGGATCGGCACCGCCTCGGGAATCGTCAACATGGGCGGCTTCACGGCCTCGATGACCACTCTGCTGGCCGTCGGCGTCCTGCTGGACCTGACCGGCGAGAACTTCCGGATCGCGTTCGCCTCGGTGTTCGTGCTCCAGGCGCTCGGCGTCATCCAGATCCTGCGGCTGCGCGGCCGGGCGCACCGCCGGGAGCGCGAGCGCGTGGTCGCGAGCCGCGTCGAGGCGGTGCACGTACCGGCGTGACGCCGTGGCCCTCCGAGCCCCGGAGCGCTACGGCGTGACCGCGAAGTGCTGGAGGATCGCGTCCGCCAGCTGCTGGTCGCCCTCGATCTTCAGCCGCTCCGCGACCGCCTCGGGCCGCACCCGCCCACAGGCCAGCCGGACGTAGGTCTCCCAGTCCAGGGTGAGGGTCACCGTCGGCCCCAGCGAGACGCTGCCGTCGATGCTGCCCCGGCCGTCCGCGTCGACCCGGACCGTCCGCATGAACTCCATCGGGCCGTGCACATCGAAGACGACGGCCGAGTGGGGCGCCGCGCCCGCGTCCTTGGCGACCACCTTCGGCAGCCCCGACAGCAGCAGATCACGAGTGATCGCGGCGCCCGGTGAGTCGAGGTTGCCCGGCTTGTTCAGGGCCCGGCGCAGATCCTGTTCGTGCACCCAGAGGTCGAAGGCCCGCCGCGTCAGGGCTTCCCCCAGCGCCACCTCGGTGCCGCCGGGCCAGCGCACCATGGCGTCCGGCTCGCGCTTCTCGTTCCGCAGCTGGCGGCCCCGCCGGATGACGGTGTACTCCAGCTCGGAGGTCATCTCGGGCGCGGTGTGGCAGCGCCGTACGTCGACCTGGACCTCCATGTACCGCGACAGCTCGTTGGTGACGTGGTAGAGGTCGCGCGGCAGGGTGTGGATGGGGCGGGGATCGCCGAGCATCTCGCATTCGAGGCCGATCACATGCGAAACGACGTCCCGCACCGACCATCCCGGGCACTCGGTGGCGCGGTTCCACTCGCTCTCCGCTAGCGGGTTGACCAACTCCGTTATCGCGTCGATGGAGTGGGTCCAGGCGTCGATGGAGGTCTGAAGGCTGGGATGGACGGTCACGGGACCCCTCGGGCGGTTGGTGCGCGGGCTGGGTGCTGGTGTGTGCGTTCAAGTTACGCTGCCCACGAGCGCGCGGGCAGTGCTTTCCGGTCTGATCGTAGGCCGGATCGGCGGCTCGCGGCCTGCCCGCGATGGTAGTGTGCGCCCGCCCCGGCCTTATCTCCGGACGTACCCGTACGCAACGGTGGAAAGCCGCCGGGGGGCGGGGGAATGGCACGACCGGGACTGCTGTTTCATGGGGATATGGCTTCACGTGCACGCGTCCGCGCCCCCGAACTGATCGGCCGGGGCGGCTGGCTCAACACCGGCGGTACCGACCTCACCCTCACCGACCTGCGAGGACGCATTGTCATCCTCGACTTCTGGACGTTCTGCTGTGTGAACTGCCTGCATGTCCTGGACGAGCTGCGCGAGCTGGAGGAGAAGCACCGCGACACCGTGGTGATCGTCGGGGTGCACTCGCCGAAGTTCGTCCACGAGGCCGAGCACCAGGCGGTCGTGGACGCGGTCGAGCGGTACGAGGTGCACCACCCGGTCCTCGACGACCCCGAGCTGGCCACCTGGAAGCAGTACGCGGTCCGGGCCTGGCCCACCCTCGTCGTCATCGACCCCGAGGGCTATGTGGTCGCCCAGCACGCGGGCGAGGGCCACGCCCACGCCCTGGAGACCCTGGTGGCGCAGCTGGAGGCCGAGCACGCCGCCAAGGGCACCCTGCGGCGCGGCGACGGCCCGTACGCCCACCCGTCACCCGGCCACCACCCCTCAACGAGCTTCGCCCCCCTCTTGATGGAGCCGGTCCCCACCGAGCTGCGCTTCCCCGGTAAGGCGCTGCTGCTGCCCGGCGGCACCTTCCTCGTCTCGGACACCGCCCGCCATCAGCTGGTGGAGCTCGCGGCGGACGGCGAGAGCGTGGTGCGGCGGATCGGCGCGGGCGAGCGCGGCCTTACCGATGGCACGAGCGAGCGGGCGCGGTTCAGCGAGCCCCAGGGGCTCGCCCTGCTCCCCGACGGCACCGTGGCCGTCGCCGACACCGTGAACCACGCGCTGCGCCGCCTCGACCCGGCCACCGGCGAGGTCACCACGCTCGCCGGGACCGGCCGCCAGTGGTGGCAGGGGTCGCCCACCGAGGGGCCCGCCCGCGAGGTCGACCTGTCCTCCCCCTGGGACGTGGCCTGGTTCGCCGGCCGGCTGTGGATCGCCATGGCGGGCGTCCACCAGCTGTGGACCTACGACCCCGAGGCCGGGACCGTACGGGCCGCCGCCGGGACCACCAACGAGGGCCTGGTCGACGGCCCGGCCGAGGAGGCGTGGTTCGCCCAGCCCTCCGGGCTCGCCGCGACCGAGGACCGGCTGTGGATCGCGGACTCCGAGACCTCCGCGGTGCGCTACGTCGAGCGCGACGGTAAGGGCTTCACGGTACGTACGGCCGTCGGCACCGGGCTCTTCGACTTCGGCCACCGCGACGGCGCCGCCGATCAGGCGCTGCTCCAGCATCCGCTGGGCGTCACCGCGCTGCCCGACGGCTCGGTGGCGATCTCGGACACCTACAACCACGCGCTGCGCCGCTACGACCCGGCCACCGGCGAGGTCACCACGCTCGCCACGGATCTGCGCGAGCCCTCCGGCGCGGTCCTGGCCGACGGGGACATCGTCGTGGTGGAGTCCGCCCGGCACCGGCTGACCCGGCTGTGGCTGCCGGAGGAGGCCGTAAGGGTCGAGGCGGTGGCCCACCGCACCCAGCGCGCCGCGACCGACATCGCCCCGGGGACGCTCCGGCTGGACGTGGTCTTCCAGGCGCCCGAGGGGCAGAAGCTGGACACCCGCTACGGCCCCTCCACCCGGCTGCTGGTCAGCTCGACCCCGCCGGAGCTGCTGGCCGGGGGCGACGGCGCGGGGACGGATCTGAGCCGTGAGCTCGTCCTTACGGAGGGCGTGGCCGAGGGCGTGCTGCACGTCTCGGCGATGGCCGCCTCCTGCGACGACGACTCGACGAACGAGTACCCGGCCTGCCATGTGCACCAGCAGGACTGGGGCGTCCCGGTGCGGATCACCGAGGGCGGCGCGAACCGGCTGCCGCTGGTGCTCGCCGGGATGGACGACTGACACCTGACGGGCCGAAACCGCCCGGCTGAGTCCTGACCGGGGGTCAGCCGGGGCAGTTGGGCAGCGTGGAGTACCGCACCTGGTCCTGGCGGATCCGGATGCCCGGCACCCACATCCGCTTGCCGTCCTTGGCGACGCGGAACCACATGCTGCTGTGCCCGCCCGCCTCGTCGGTCACCGTGAGGCCGTTGGCGATGCGGCAGTCGGCGCGCAGCACATCGCCGTGCCAGGCCGGCCCACGATGTTCGACGGGCGGTAGGCCTGGTACGGATCCTCGGCCAGGCCCATGGAGCACTCGCGGACCTTTGGGACGTCCCATCCGGGCCCACCCCTGACGACCTGCCAAAGCGCCCACGGAGCCGGCCAGGTGCGGGACGGGGAAGGCCGTGCCGTGGGACATGACGAGACGGCCCCCGCCGGAGCGGGGGCCGTCCGGGGCAGGTAGCCGGGGGGAGGCGGCTACCTGTCCGGCCGGGTGGCTCGGAGTCGAGCGGTCACCGGAGCGGAAGGGCGGGGGCGGTCACCGGATGGGGGCCGTCACCGGATGGGGGCGGTCACCAGAGCAGGGCGTCGGACGCGTCGCTCTGCCAGTAGCCGACCTCCGCCCCGCGGCCGACCTCCACCGAGTCGCCGGGCAGGTCGGCGGCGCGGCGGCCGTCCTCGCCGGGGAGGGAGACGGTCAGCCCGGTGGCCTTACGGCCGTCGGCCGGGTCGTCCGCCGCGGAAGTGGTCAGTCCCGCGTAGCCGCTCTCGCCGGGGGCCAGCGTGACGACCGACTGGGGCCGGGTGTCCGCGGCCTCCGGCACGGCCGTGCTCGCGTCGTCGAATCGCACCGCGGGGAAGCCGGTGAGACGGCAGGTCGTGCCGGACTGGTTGGTGATCTCCAGCAGGAGGTGGTTGGCCGGGCGGGGGACGGAGGTGACGCCCACCGACATCGTGTCGAGACGGCAGACCCCGGCCGCCCCCTCGGCGCCGCTGTCGGCCCGCAGACCGCCCTGGGCCCCGGCGTCGGCCCCGCCCGTCGGCGTGTCCGGCGTGGCCCGCTGGGCGCCGTCCTGGAGGCCGTCCTCGTGGGCGGCGGGGACGGCCGGGGCGATGCTCTCCGCCGCGCCGGCCGTCCGCACGCCCGACGCGTCGGCGGTGCCGCACGCCGCGAGGGTGATGCCCGCGGCGACGACGGTCAGTCCGGCCGCGACCGAGCGCAGGGTGCCGGCGCGGTGGGCGAGGCGAGCGGTGGTGAGCGGCATGGCGGGTCTCCCCTCAGCGGGCGTCAGGGCGTTTTCCGGTACGGCTCAAGCCTGTCCGGACCGGCTGCCGTTCGGCTGGTGAACGGCTGCCGCCCGCTAACGCCTCGCTAACGCCCCGCTGTTCGCCGCTGCTCAGCCCCCTTGCGACGGCCCGCCAGGGGCTCCGCCGGATGCCTCGCCCGGGGAGTCGCGGTCGCTGCCGTCGCCCTGGGCGAAGAGCTTCACCAGGTCGCTCATCACGTAGCGGTTGGTGGCCTCCTCGTCCAGCAGGTGCATCTCCGCCAGCCGCTCCAGGGAGTCCTGGATCAGCTCGGGGTCCGCGCCCGACAGCGCGGCCGCCTCGGCGGTGTTGACCTCGCGCGCGAAACCGGCGCCCAGGGCCCGCAGCAGCTGTGCGTCGTCCGCCGAGAGCCGGGCCACCGAGTTGCGCAGCGCGGCGGCCACTCCGGTGTCCTCCGCCGACAGCAGCGCGAGCCGGCGGCGCTCGTCGCGCAGCGCGGTGGCCAGCCGGGCGAGCCGCCAGCGGGGCCGGGCCATCAGCTGGGCGGAGGCGGCGCGCAGCGCCAGCGGCAGCCCGTCGCACAGGGCCACCAGCTCCCGCGCGGCCTCCGGGTCCTCGGCGACCCGGGCGGGCCCCAGCAGCGCGCCCAGCAGGCCCACCCCGTCCTCGGTGCCGAGGGCGTGCAGCCGTACCGGCCGGGCGGCGTCGGTGGCGATCAGCCCGTCCAGCCTGCTGCGACTGGTGACCAGCGTGGCGCAGTGGGGCCCTCCGGGCAGCAGCGGGCGCACCTGGGCGGAGCTGCCCGCGTTGTCCAGCACCACCAGCAGCCGGCGGCGGGCGGCCAGCGAGCGGTACAGCGCGGACGCGGCCTCGGGTGAGGTGGGGATCTGCTCGGCCGGGGTGCCGAGGGCCAGCAGGAACTCGCGCAGCACCTCGGCGGGCACCACCGCCTCGCCGCCGCTGAAGCCGCGCAGATCCGCGAAGAGCCGTCCGTCGGGGAAGGCGGCGGCGTGGGCATGGCCCCAGTGGACCGCCAGACCGGTCTTGCCGACCCCGGCGGGCCCACTGAGCAGCGCGATACCCCCCGCCTGGGGGTAGCCGCCGGAGCCGCCCGCGGTGCCGCCCTGGGCCGGTTCGGCGGCGCCCAGGGTCAGCCGGGTCAGCTCGGCCAGCTCCGCGCCCCGGCCGTGGAAGCCCGCCGGGGGCCGGGGGAGCAGCTCGGGCACGGGGGCCGAGGCGGCCGCGGGCAGCGGATGCTGCGGGGTGGCCGCCGCCGGCTGTGCGCCCGGCTGCCCCGCGCCGCCCGGCTGCTGTCCGGCGGCGTCGGCGCCGCCCCGCGGCCCGTCCGTGGCCGGGGCCGCCTGCAGGATCTCCTGGTACGCGGCGCTCAACCGCTGGCCCGGGTCGACTCCCAGGTCGTCGTCGAGCAGCTGCCGGGTGCGGTGGAACCAGGCGATCGCGTCGGACTGGCGCCCGGAGCGGTACAGCGCCAGCATCAGGGCGGCGATCAGCCCCTCGCGCAGCGGGTTGGCGACGGCGGCGGGGTGCAGGGCGCGCACCGCCTGCTCATGCTCGCCCAGGCCCTCGTGGGCCCGCGCCAGGGCCTCCACGGCGCTCAGCCGCCGCTCCTCCAGGGCGTGCGCGGCCGCCGCGAACGGCGGGCTGGCCACGGTCCCGGTGAGTGCCGGGCCGCGCCACAGGCCGAGCGCCTGCCGGAGCAGCTGGACGGCCTCGCCGGGGGCGGACTCCGGGCTGGCCTGGGCGGTCAGCTGGTCGAAGCGCTGGGTGTCGATCAGGGATTCGGGGATGCGCAGCAGATAGGCGGAGCTGTGGGTGGCCAGCTCGACGCCGTGGTCCTCGGCGCCGCCCTCGGCCAGGGCCGCGCGGAGCCGGGAGACATGGCCCTGGATGACGGTCCGGGCGTGGGCGGGCGGCTCGTCCTCCCACAGGCTGGATATCAACTGCTCCACGGAGACCGTCGCGTTGGGCCGCAGCAGCAGCATCGCCAGCACGCTGCGCCGTTTGGCGGGCCCCAGCGGCAGCTCGACGGGTGCTGCTTGCGGGCCCGCGGTGACGGTTACCGGACCCAGCAGGGAGAAGTCCAACTTAAGCCCCCAGGAAGGCGTGCAGTGCCTTGGCCAGCAGCCGCGGGTCCTGTGCTCCGCACAGCTCCCGGGCCGAGTGCATGGACAGGATCGCGATGCCGATGTCGACGGTGGCGATGCCGTGCCGGGCGGCGGTGATCGGCCCGATCGTGGTGCCGCACGGCATCGAGTTGTGGGAGACGAAGCTCTGCCAGGGGACGCCGGCGCGCTCGCAGGCGGCGGCGAAGACGGCTCTCCCGGCGCCGTCGGTGGCATATCTCTGGTTGACGTTCACCTTCAGGATCGGGCCGCCGTTGGGCCGCGGGTGGTGGCCCGGCTCATGGCGCTCCGCGTAGTTGGGGTGGACGGCGTGGCCGGTGTCGGAGGACAGGCAGACGGTGCCCGCGAAGGCCCGCGCCCGCTCCTCGTACGCCCCGCCGCGGGCGAAGACCGAGCGCTCCAGCACCGTGCCGAGCAGCGGGCCGTCGGCGCCGGTGTCGGACTGGCTGCCGTTCTCCTCGTGGTCGAAGGCGGCCAGCACGGGGATGTACGGCAGCTCCTGGTGGGCGGCGGCGATGAGCGCGGCCGTACCGGCGTGCACGGAGACGAGGTTGTCCAGCCGGGGCCCCGCGACCAGCTCGCGGTCCCGGCCGAGGTAGGCGGGCGGCTCGACGCTGTGGGTCATCAGGTCCCAGCCGGCGATCTCCTCGGCCGCGACCCCGGTCTCCTCGGCGACGAAGCGGATCAGGTCGCCCTCCTCGACGCCGCCGAGCCCCCAGATGGGCGTCATATGGCGCTGCTTGTCGAGCTTGAGGCCGTCGGTGTTGACCGATCTGTCGAGGTGCACGGCGAGCTGGGGCACGCGCATCAACGGCCGGTCGACGGTGACGAGATGGTGGGAGCCGTCCCTGAGGGTGATCCGGCCGGAGAGGCCGAGGTCGCGGTCGAGCCAGGTGTTGAGCAGCGCCCCGCCGTAGATCTCGACGGCGATCTGCCGCCAGCCGTGCGCACCGGTGTCGGGAATGGGCTTCACGCGCAAATTGGGAGAGTCGGTGTGAGCGCCCACAATCCGGTACGGAGTGGTGGCCTCCGCCCCCTCGGGGACGTACCAGGCGATGATCGCGCCACCGCGCAGCACGAACCGTCCACCGGCCGTCCCGTCCCAGGGCGCGGTCTCCTCTATCCGGCGGAACCCGGCCTTCTCCAGCCGCTCTGCGGCGCTCGCCACGGCGTGGTACGGCGAGGGGCTGGCGCGGAGGAAGGACATCAGGTCATCGGTGTGGCCGCGGTCGATGCCGGGTTGTGCGCTCATGTGCTCAGCATAGATTCGCCGGGGGGCGGCTCGCCCTGGTACGGGAGCGGCATCCATCCGTGGGGCCACGTTGATCCAATCTGATGAAAGCACGTCAGCTAAGGCGAGAAGTCGGGCGAATCGGTCGATATTCCCCGTGACTGAGCAACGTCGCACTGAGTCGTAACTCGAGGGGATACCGGATGCGCGTTCTTCGACACCTGCTTGTCGTCCTGGGGTCGCTGCTGCTGCTGTGTGCCGGCGGACCGGCCATGGCCAAGCCCGTCACGGACTTCACCGCGGGGCTGGCCCCCGTGGCGTCTCCGGAGCCGGTGGCGGCGACCTCACCCGGCCCGCGGCCGGGGGGCGGCGGGGACGGCGAGGGCAAGGGTCACCCTCCCTGTCCCACCACGAACCGCATCGGGGGGACCAATACCGCACCGAATCCTCCGCTCGACCGCTACTACAAGGGCGACTGGCGGCTCGGACCCGCTCAGCTCCCCCGCTACGGCGCGATCGGGCGCATGCTCGAAGGCTATGAACGACTCGACCACTTCCCCACCGCCTCCTCGTTCCTCAACTGTTATTGGAACGAGCAGACGAACGGCTGGTGGTACCCCTACCCCGACGGCTGGGTCCTGCTCAACGGGTCGCCCCTGCACACCACGGTCCGGCTGAAAGTCGGTCAGAAGGTCGACTTGTTCGGGAGCGGTTTCGGCCACTTCCTCGCCCCGGCGGGCACGCCCTACGCGGAGCGCGCGCTGCCGCCCAGCAACCTCAACACCCTCGACCCGGCGTATCCGCACGGCTATCACCTCTATGAGGTCACCGAACCCTTCCTGGTCGAGGGCGGTCCCATCCGGCCCTGGTTCGGCCAACCCGGTTTCGGACTGCAGTATCTGACCGGGCCTTCGATCCCCCAACTCGTCGCGGCCGGTAATCTCCGCCCGCTCAACTGAGGGCGGATCCTGGACCGGTGGACAGAACGGAACTCGTCCGGACCCTCCGCGACGAGCAGGCGCCCGACGCGCTGTACGACATCCCGGGAGTGCACGACATCTCCGTGCAGCCGGATGCGTACTACTACCTGCGGCCCGCTCCGGACGGCGGCTGGGAGACCGGCCTGCGGGAGCGGTCCCTGGACCGGGACACCAGCCGGTTCGCCACCGAGGACGAGGCGTGCCGGGATCTGCTGGAGAAGCTGAGGGCCCGCCCGCGCCCGCCGGAGGGCGGGGGCGAGTCGATCGACGAGCTCCTCGCACAGGGCGAGGAGCTCAGGCGATGGGCCCGCGAGGAGGTCGAACGGGCGCTGCGGGAGCGGCCGCCCGGCGACCAGGAGCGGTGACGACATGACACGCGCACAGGCCAGGGGGCCGGCCGCCCCGCTGGAGGATGGGACGGCCGGCCCCCTGGACGCTGTGAGGGAAGCCCTTAGAACGCGGCCTCGTCCAGGTCCATCAGACCCTTGTCGACCGACTCGGCCAGCGAACGCTGCACCGAGACGCCCGGCAGCACCTCGTGGGCGAAGAACTTAGCGACGGCGATCTTGCCCTCGTAGAAGGAGCGGTCCTTGGTGGAGGCGGTGCCCAGCTTCTCGGCGGCCACGGCCGCGCCCTTGAGCAGCAGGTAGCCGATGATCACGTCACCGGAGGCCAGCAGCAGCCGGGTCGAGTTGAGACCGACCTTGTAGATCGAGCTGACGTCCTGCTCGGTGGCGGCCAGGTCGGTGAGCATCGCGCCGACGATCGCCTCCAGGTCCACCGCGGCCTGGGCCAGCTGGTCGCGGGCGGCCTCCAGGTCCTCGCCCCCGGCGGCCTCGGCCAGGAACTTCTTGATCTCCTCCGAGACGGCGGTCAGCGCCTGGCCCTGGTCCCGGACGATCTTGCGGAAGAAGTAGTCCTGGCCCTGGATGGCGGTGGTGCCCTCGTAGAGGGTGTCGATCTTGGCGTCCCGGATGTACTGCTCCAGCGGGTACTCCTGGAGGTAGCCGGAGCCGCCGATGGTCTGCAGGGACTGCGCCAGCTGCTCGTACGCCTTCTCCGAGCCGTAGCCCTTGACGATGGGCAGCAGCAGGTCGTTGAGGCGGTTCACGGCGGAGGTGTCCTCGCCCGCGGCCTCCTTGATCAGGACCTCGTCCTGGACCGAGGCGGTGTAGAGCACCAGTGCGCGCAGGCCCTCCGCGTACGCCTTCTGCGTCATCAGCGAGCGGCGCACATCCGGGTGGTGGGTGATGGTCACCCGCGGCGCGGTCTTGTCGGTGAAGGCCGCCAGGTCCGGGCCCTGCACCCGCTCCTTGGCGTACTCCAGCGCGTTGAGGTAGCCGGTGGAGAGGGTGGCCATGGCCTTGGTGCCGACCATCATCCGGGCGAACTCGATGATCTTGAACATCTGGCGGATGCCGTCGTGCTTCTCGCCCAGCAGCCAGCCCTTGGCCGGGTGGTCGGCGCCGAAGGTCAGCTCGCAGGTGTTGGAGACCCGCAGACCCATCTTGTGCTCGACGTTGGTGGCGTACACGCCGTTGCGCGTCCCCAGCTCACCGGTCTCCCAGTCGAAGTCGTACTTGGGGACGACGAACAGCGACAGCCCCTTGGTGCCGGGTCCCGCGCCCTCGGGGCGGGCCAGCACGAAGTGGATGATGTTGTCCGAGAGGTCGTGCTCACCGGAGGTGATGAACCGCTTCACACCCTCGATGTGCCAGCTGCCGTCCTCCTGCTGGGTCGCCTTGGTGCGGCCCGCGCCGACGTCGGAACCGGCGTCCGGCTCGGTCAGCACCATGGTGGAGCCCCACTGCTTGTCCACCATCAGCCGAGCGATCTTCAGCTGCTCCTCGGTGCCCTCGTCGTGGAGCACCCCCGCGAAGGCCGGGCCCGAGGCGTACATCCAGATCGGGGCGTTGGAGCCGAGGATGGTCTCGGCCGAGCCCCACAGCAGCGAGCGGGGGCAGGCGGTGCCGCCGAGCGACTCCGGGACGCCCAGCCGCCACCACTCGGCCTCCATGTAGGCCCGGTAGCTCTTCTTGAACGACTCGGGGAGCGGCGCCGTGTGGGTCTTGGGGTCGTAGACGGGCGGGTTCCGGTCGGAGTCGGCGTAGCTTTCGGCCAGCTCATGCTCGGAGAGCCGGGATATCTCGGCAAGCACGCTCTTGGCGGTGTCGACGTCCATCTCCGCGAACGGGCCGGTGCCGTACACCGTGTCGCGCCCGAGAACCTCGAAGAGGTTGAACTCGATGTCGCGGAGATTCGACTTGTAGTGCCCCATGGCGACGGCTCCGTAAGGATCGGGAGGCCAGGACCTCAGCGTTGACGCGTATCAGATCAGCTGATGCCATGATGCTACCCGTGGGTAATAAAGGGCAACCCTCAACCGGGTAACTGTGACTCAGTACGCTTCTGCGCATGTACGGCTACGACCAGAACGCGAGCGCAGGGCAGGGCTACGCCGCCCCGCCACCTCCGCCGCAACAGCAGCCGCATGCGTCACATCACGCGGCGGGTGCGGGGTACGGCCAGCAGCCGCTCTACCCGGAGCCCTCCCCGCCGTCGCTCGCCGACGCGGTGCGGGCCTTCACCACCGGATCGATGTCGGCCGAGGACTTCCAGCAGATCTTCGCCGGGTCGAAGGTCTACTGCCCGCGCGGTGACAACCCCGGCTTCCTGGCGCTGCACAACACCCAGCAGCCGGTGATCCCCATGTTCACCTCGCTCAAGGAGCTGCGGAGGTACGCGGGCAAGGAGTCCAAGTACTTCGTGATCACCGGCGCCGAGGTGATCGACCTGCTGCCCACCGGCTATGGCTTCGTCCTCGACATGGAGGGCGAGCACCGGATCGTCTTCGACGCGAAGGCGGTGGAGCAGATGGTGGACTTCGCCATGCGCCGTATGTACGGCTAGATCCGCGTACGTCCGGATATTACCGGTCACCTCGCCGGGTGCTCGGGTGGGAATAAAGGCCCTCTTGCGGGTCGTTCAGCGTTCAATTAAGTTGAATGGTGAACGACCGAGGAGGCCGTCATGCCCGCAGTGACCGTAGAGAACCCGCTGACCCTGCCGCGCGTCGCGGCACCCGCCGAGGCACGACAGCGCCCCGTGCTCACCGTCACGACCGCTCCCAGCGGTTTCGAGGGTGAGGGCTTCCCGGTGCGCCGGGCCTTCGCCGGTATCGACTACAAGCACCTCGACCCGTTCATCATGATGGACCAGATGGGCGAGGTGGAGTACGCGCCGGGCGAGCCCAAGGGCACCCCCTGGCATCCCCACCGCGGCTTCGAGACCGTCACCTACATCATCGACGGCGTCTTCGACCACCAGGACTCGCAGGGCGGTGGCGGTACGATCACCAACGGTGACACCCAGTGGATGACGGCCGGCTCCGGCCTCCTCCACATCGAGGCCCCGCCGGAGTCCCTGGTCGTGTCGGGCGGCCTCTTCCACGGCCTCCAGCTGTGGGTGAACCTCCCGGCCGAGGACAAGATGATGCCCCCGCGCTACCAGGACATCCGCGGTGGCCAGGTCCAGCTGCTGACCTCCCCCGACGGCGGCGCGCTGCTGCGCGTCATCGCGGGTGAGCTGGACGGTCACGCCGGTCCCGGTATCACCCACACCCCGATCACGATGGTGCACGCCACGCTTGCTCCGGGCGCGGAGATCACCCTGCCGTGGCGCGAGGACTTCAATGGCCTCGCGTATGTGCTCGCGGGCCGCGGTGCGGCCGGCGCGGAGCGGCGTCCGATCCACCTGGGCCAGACCGCCGTCTTCGGAGCCGGTTCCTCGCTGACCGTGCGCGCGGACGAGAAGCAGGACTCCCACACGCCGGACCTGGAGGTCGTCCTCCTCGGCGGCCGGCCGATCCGAGAGCCGATGGCGCATTACGGGCCGTTCGTGATGAACACCCGCGCCGAGCTCCAGCAGGCCTTCGAGGACTTCCAGAAGGGCCGGCTCGGCACGATCCCCGCGGTGCACGGGATGTCCGAGGGCGGAATGTAGGGCTCGCCGGGACGAGATGCGAACGAGCCCCGTCCGGATATGGACGGGGCTCGTCGGCGCTTACGGGTGGATCACCCGTCTTTCCGTGTTGTCTCAGTGTTGCCTGGCGCGACGCTTCCGGGTCACGAACGCGGCTGCCGCGCCCGCACCGGCCAGCAGGGCACTGAGGGAGATGATCTCCAGCAGGCCGGACGTACCCGTGTTGGCCAGCGAGCCACCGCCTCCGCCGGTCCCCGAGCCTCCGCCCGTCCCCGAGCCTCCGCCTGTCCCCGAGCCTCCGCCTGTCCCGGAGCCTCCGCCAGACTGGGGGCCTGGCTCGTTGGGCGGCTCAGAGGTCGGCGGCTCCGACGACGGAGTGGGCGTCGGCGTGGGAGTCGGCGGTGCCTTCTTGGGGATGTACACGCCGGCGTCGATCGTGTGATCGACCTCTCCCGGCTTGTCCGGCGCCGTGACAGGTGCGCGTCCGTTACACAGCCGCCCGGTCGTCGGCGGGGTCACATTCGAGTCATGTGCCCGATTGCCACCGGCCCGCGGGAGCGTGAACCGCAGCTTGGTGGCCGGCGGCTCAGTCGGCACCTCGCTGGTGTCCGCGGTACACACATCGAACTGCACCGTGTACTTCGCACCCGGCTTGAGCTCGTATGCGGCGCCGACGCCACCGAAGTAGTACTCACCGGCGGCATCGGTCTTGGTCGTGGCGACCTGCTTGCCATCGGCGTCCAGCAGGTTGATCGTCGCGTCCGGCAGCGGCACTTCGTTGCGGCCCTCGGGATCCTGGATCCCATTGTGGTCGCCGTCGAACCACACCCGGTTACCGATCTGGATCGGCGCGTTCGCCGCCTCGTAGGCGATATCGCCGAGCCCACCGGCCTTACCGAACCCGTTGTCGTCCGCGTCGACGAACTGGTACGCGTTGCCGGAATGGTTGTTACCGGGCCCCTGACCGGTCTCGATGTTGTAGTAACCGGTCCCGTCGGTGCTGTAGTTGTCGGTCGGGTCCATCTGCGTGCTGATGACCCATTGCTGCTGCGGAATGTAGGCAACCGCTCCTTGGGCGGCTTCGTTGTGCACCCCTTGGGCCTGCTCCGGGTTGGCCCTGTTCCGAACGTAGTCGCCCGGGAAGTATTCGACGACGCCGCTGTTCTGGTTGCCGTCGGTTGCGGGTTCGGCGTGGTTGGGGCAATTCCCGGTGCCTTCCCACGAGTATCCACCGTCGGGATTGGCGCACGCCATGTTGATGTCACCACCGGACATGCCGCTTTCCGGGGTGTCGTTGCCCGGCCGGGGGTCCAGCCCGCCCCCACTGACAACGTCCATGAATCGGTCGCGGAAACCGAGGATCATCGAGCCGTCACGGGCGAAGGCGAGGGTGGCGAGCTCCGGCTGCGGATCGACGAGGAGATTTCCCCCGTTTACCTTGAATTTGTCCCAGGTTGCCAGGTCGGTATTCCACGGGTTCCAGTGGTTTGCCCGGTCATTCCCCGCAGCACCGGCATAGACGCCACCGCGCTCGGCGGTCAGCGGCTGGGTCAGCACCGTGTCGAACCGTTGGCCGTCGTAGGAGTAGACGACGGCTTTCAGATCTTCGCGTTTCTCTGTGCTCTCCGCGCTGCACACGCCACCGACGTAGAGCTTGTTGTCGTGGGTGGACAGCGCGAACGGCCGCCAGTCGGTGGACACTGCGCAGCCCGGGTCCGGAATGCGCACCGTCGCCTTTGGCGCGGAGGCGGTGGTACCGGTCGCGTCGAAGCTGACCAGGGACCGGGTCAGCAGGTTCACCGCGTACAGCGTCGAGCCGTCCTCGGACAGGGCCAGACCGCCGATGCTCTCCTTCCCCGGCGCATTGGTGAACCCGGCGTCCTTGATCATGTTGCTGGAGTCGTGCGGCGTCACCGCGGCGCCCGGCACCTTCGCGAACAGGGTCGGCGCGCTCCCACCGTCGGTCGGCGTGGTGTAGATCGCGTCACCACCGTCCGGCCCGTACGGGGTGTACCGCCGGGCGAACTCGCCCTGGAACAGCCGCTTCCGGTCCTTGTCGTAGGCCAGTGCGAAGGTGGTGCCCACCTGGTCCTGCGTGTTGAGCGCGGTCGGGCACTCCGTCTGGTCAGGACACGTACCTCGTTTGTCCGTTCCGAACGCCACCAGTGCCCGGGTGTCTTTTCCGCTGGCAGCGTTCTGGATCGGCACGAAATACCGCGAGTCCGGCAGTGCGTAGTCGGCCGGATTCCAGACCCCGGTAATCACCGAGTCGTCCTTGCCATCCGACACGTCCACGAACGTCGTGAAGCTGTCGAAGTGGTTTTCCGCCGTCGAGGCAGGCGCCGCTTGCAGATACTTGCTGTACGGCGCCGGGATGGTGACGTCGACGCGGTACTGGCCGCCGGTCAGCTCGGCCGACTTCGAGACCACCACCTTTCCGGTGGCATCCGTGGTGCCGGTGACCCGATGGCCGGCCGGGTCCGCCACCTTGACCTTCATGCCCCGCTGCGGCACATCCATGGTCGTGTTGATCACGCCGGTGCCGAAGAAATCCCGCAGGACCTGAACCGTCAGGGTGCCGTCGCCAGTCGAAGCGGTGGCCGTCCCGGCCGTCGCGCCCATGGCGCTGCCCAGCAGCACGAAAGTGCAGAGGCCCACTCGTGCCAGTGGACCCGTACGCTTCCCGGCTGTCCGGCGTAACCTTCCACATACTCTTCGCACAGCCATCACTCTCCCCTCGTGATGTGAACCGAACACCCGTTTCCAGCCGTACACACGCTTCTCGGTCCCGGGTGACACTTCGGCCATGAAAAGGGCCCACCGCTGTTTCGGTGGGCCCGGTCGTTCTTGGTCGCCCTGGTGGATGTAGCGAATTCAGGGACTCGGGAGTGCCTTTCCCAGGCCAGTCGCACTCGTCCTCGCCTTCCCACGCGGAAACAGCACAAGAGTCTGAATAGTGATCCTGAACCGCCCCACCAGCAGCGATACTGTAGCGGGTGCGACCCAAGATCGGGGGGAGAGCAGGGAATGAATAAGCGGAACGGGTTAGCAATGCGCCGGGTACGGAGTCTGAAAATCAGACAAGTTTTCTCCCGGCGCGCGGCCGACCGGCGCCGATGGCTGCGGCCACGCTGGGTGGTGGCCGTGATCGGCGGTGTGGCCGTCGCGGTGGCCACGTTCCTGGTCGCCAACAGCGGCTCCACCTCCTCCGGTCCAAGGGAATTGACCTCGGATCAGGCGGGCCGGCTGGCGGTCACACGGTTCCTCAACTACCAGGCGGGCGGGCGCGCCGTGACGATCAACGTGCCGGGCACCTCTGGTGGGCTGACCATCACCGGATCCATCGACTACCGCCGCAAGATCGGTTACGGCGCGGTGCACGGCACCGGGCGCGATACATCCAGCGACGGGCTGATCGAGTGGACGGCCACCACCGTGTTCGTCCACCCGATGGCGAAGACCCCGGCCAAGGCACCGGCACGGCCCCCGGGTTCGGGGTGGTACAGCCGTCCGCTGCAAAGGCACGGCAGTTCGCTGGACAGTTCGCTGGCCATCGCGCTGAAGCTCGGTAGCGACCGGCCGGACAACGCCGAACTCCTGCCGCAGAACGGTGCCGCCTGGGCGGGGCGGGACCGGTTGAACGGCCATCAGGTGGACATCATGACCGGGCCGGGCGCCGCCCGTGCCACGACCGGTACGGCGAGTGCCGTGCCCACGACCGGTACGGCGGGTGCCGTGCGCTACTGGATCGGCTCGGACGGCACCATGTACCGGGTTCGCGTCGGCGTGGCTTCCGCACCGCGGCCCGTGGTCATCGATTTCGACACCCACAAGTACGTTCCGGTCCGGCCGGTGCCCGGAGTCACCCCGACGCGGTAGCCGCCGCTCAGGGCGTCCGCACCCGCGCGCCCGCGGCGAGCAGTGACGCCGACGGGAGCCGGAAGCCCGCCGTGTCCGGTAGCGCCGGAACGGCCGGAACGGCGGTGGCGCCCGTGGTCGTGGCCTTCGGGAACTGCGGCTGTCGCTTGGGCGCCACCACATCGGTGAACGGGATACCGCCAGGTGCCGTCGGCTTCGCCCAGGTGCCGGACGGCGAGGGCGACCGGGCGGGACGCGGGCAGGACGCGGTCGTCGCGAGCCGGGCGGGCACCGTCGTCCGCAGATCATTGCCGCGCAGGCAGTTGCCCCGTCCCCGGGTGGCGGTGGGGAACGTCCAGCCGACGTCAACGCCGTTGGCGGCGAAGGTGTTGTCCAGGATCCGGTTGCCGTTCGGCGGTATGTCAGCGGTTGCGGTGATCACCATCCCGGCGTTGCTGTTGCCGGTGACTCGGTTGCGGACGAACTGGTTGTCGGTGCCGCCGTCGACGCCGATGCCGATGCCCCACCCGCCATCGGCCTGTTCGGGGGTGGCGGCTTGCTGGTTGGCCGCGATCAGGTTGCCCGCGATGACGGCGTCCCGCTGCGGGAGCAATTTCTCCTGGTGGTCGGAGTTGGTGGTGAGTCCGACCCGGTTGCCGACCAGGCGGTTACCGACCACGTACATGTCGCCACTGGCATTGGTGCCTTCGTAACCGACCGCGTTGAGTTCGGCGATGTTGTCCCGCACCACGATGCGACAGGGCTTGCACTGTCCGACATAGATCCCCGAGTCGGCCGAGCCCGACGTGTACGAGTGCTCGATGACACCGTTTTGCGCGGAGAACGCGTAGATGCCGTACAGCCCGTTGCGGGTCGCGGTCACATGGGAGACCAGGAATGACTTCAGGAAGGTGACGGGTTCGTCGCCGGTGTCATAGCCGCCGGACTGCCCCGGCATTCCGGCGGCCGCCTTCGCCGAACCGGTGACCAGGACCCCGTTCTGTGTGTTGTTCTCCACGGTCAGGTTCTCCACGGCCACCCCGGGGGCGGTGACGACGACGCCGTTCGGCTGCCGTAACCGCCCGTCGATGACGACCTTGTCCCGGGACGCGCCGCGAAGCGTGATGCGAGCCTTGGATATCTTCACCGACTCGTGGTACTTACCCGGCGCGACCAGCACGAGATCGCCGGGGCGGGCCAGAGACACCGCAGCCGAGATCGTAGGGGCGTCGGCCGGCACGTTGATCGTCACGTGCGCACCGGACGGTCGTCGGCCGTGGTCCGACCCGTCATCGCCCCCGCCGCAGCCGACCAGTACGGGTGCCAGTGTGCCGAGTACCGCGGCCATCAGGCGAAGACGGAGACGAGGCATGGCCTCATCCTGGCACGGACGGCGACGGGGTCGCAGGCGCTGATACGGATATGCCCCGGATATGGCACAGTTCACGCTGTGCGCCAAGCCGACTCCCGCCCGTCACGCCGCGCGTTTCTCGGTGCCACCGGCACCGTGACCGCCGTCGGCCTCTCCGCCGGGTGCCAATCGAGTTCCGCCCCGCCGGACCGGTCCGATGCCCCCGCGCCGACCCCGCCGGTGTCACCAACGGGCCGGTACCAGGCGGGCATCACGCTTCCGCAACCGGCCCAGCGGAATCTGCTGGCCGTGGTGGCCGACCTCGTCGATGTCGATGCCGCGGCTGTCCGTCCGTTGCTGGCCGAACTCGGCGAGGCCATCCGCACCCTCACCGCGGGGACCGACGCACGACTGATGGGCCTGGAGCCGGGCGATCTGACGGTGACGATCGGGGTGGGCCCCCGGCTGGTGCGCATGGCCGATCCTGACCTGCCCGGCGCCAAGGACCTCCCACGGTTCTCCCGCGAGCAGATCGCCTCACGGGCACGCGGTGGCGACCTGCTGATACAGATCTGCGCCGGCGACGCCTTGGTGTTACCGATGGCGGCTGCCGCGCTTCTGGAGCAGGCCGGGGACCGGATACGGGAACGCTGGCGGCAGTCCGGGGTCCGTGGTGCGAACGTGCCGGTGGATCGGGACCGTGCCGCGCCACGAAACCTCTTCGGTTTCGTCGACGGCATCGTGGGCCCCCACACGAGGGCCGAACAAGAACACGACCTGTGGTTGTCCGGGCCCGCTCCGGTCGCCGACGGCACCCTCGCCGTGCTACGGCGCATGGAACTCGACCTGCCGCGGTTCGCCAAGCTGTCCGTCGCCGAACAGGAAGCGGTCTTCGGCCGCCGCCGAGCCAGTGGCGTGCCCCTCTCCGGTGGCACCATCGCCTCGGGCCCGGATCTCGGCGCCAAAACGCCGGACGGACGCTACCTCGTCCCGGCAGACGCCCACGCCCGCAGAGCGCACGCCAACGCGGTCGGCGTCGGCCTCATGCTCCGTCGCTCCTACAGCATCGACGGACCCGCCCCCGGCCTGCTCTTCATGAGCTTCCAGAACGACATACGAACTTTCACCAACACCCTCACCAGCATGGACAATTCCGATGCCCTGCTGCAATTCACGACCACGACCGCCAGTGCGACCTTTCTGATACTTCCCGGTTTCGACGGGAAACATCCGCTTGGTTCCCGGCTCTTCCGCTGAACAGGCCGACCGCCTCGGCACCATCCCGGCCGGCGAGAGCTGATCACGCGCGGGGGGCCGGCCCGTCCGCCGTGCCCGGGCCGGGCCGCCCGTCCGGCCCCGCCTCGTAGAGCTCGTACCAGATGCACTTGCCGTCGCCCCGCGGGTCCACCCCCCACGCGTCGGCGAGTACCTCCATCAGCAGCAGCCCGCGCCCGGAGGAGGCCAGCTCGCCCGGGCGGCGGCGGTGCGGCAGCGCGTCGCTGCTGTCGGCGACGTCCAGCCGCAGCCGCCGGGTCCCGTGCCGCCCGCTGACCTCCGCCACCAGCAGGGCGTCCCCGTCGGTGTGCACCAGCACGTTGGTGACCATCTCGGAGAGCATCAGCACCGCCGACTCCACCTGGTCGCGATCGGTCCAGTCGTGGAGCATGTCGCGTAGCTGCTGCCGGACCTCGGCTATGCGCCCGGGCTCGGCCTGGGCGACCGTGACGGCCGTGCGACGCACCGGGGCCGTGCCGGGGCCGACCAGGCACACCTCGGCGTCGCGCCGGATCAGCAGCAGGGCTATGTCGTCCTCGCGGCGGTCGGCGAGATGGCCGGTGGTGTGGTGGGAGGGCGGCCCGTGCACCGCCTGGATCAGGGACTCGGCGAGCGCGTCGAGGTCGTCGGCGTCCACGGCGGCCATGGCGCCCGCGGCCACATCGGCGACGGTCACGGCGCCCGGGACGGCCGCCTCGCCGGGGGCGGCGGTCCGTTCGAAGACGGCCCGGATCCGGTCCCAGCCCGTCTCCAGATCGTGCCCGCCGGTCTCGATCAGCCCGTCGGTGCACATCAGCAGCGTCTCGCCGGGCTCCAGCACCACCCGGGTGGTCGGATAGTCGGTGTCCGGGTCGATGCCCAGCGGCAGCCCGCCCGCCGTGGGCCGGAGCATCATCGTGCCGTCGGCCAGCCGGACCGCCGGGTCGGGGTGGCCCGCGCGGGCGATGTCCAGGGTGCCCGCCACCGGGTCCACCTCCATGTAGAGGCAGGTGGCGAACCTCGGGTCGTAACGGCCGTCCGGGCCCTCGGGCTCGGCCAGCCCGGCCAGGAAGCGGGAGGCGCGGGAGAGCACCGCGTCGGGGTGGTGGCCCTCGGAGGCGTACGCCCGGACCGCGATCCTCAGCTGCCCCATGATCCCGGCGGCGCGCACATCGTGGCCCTGCACATCGCCGATCACCAGCGCGGTACGCCCCGACGGCAGCCCGATCACGTCGTACCAGTCGCCGCCGACCTGGAGTCCGCCGCCGGTCGGCACATAGCGCGCGGCCACCGTCAGCCCCGGGATGTCGGGCTTGCTGGCGGGCAGCATCGAGCGCTGCAGCCCGTCCGCCAGCTCCCGCTCGGTCTCCTGGAGCGCGGTGCGGGACAGCGCCTGGGCCAGCATCCGGGCGATCGTGGTCAGCACCGAGCGCTCATCGGGCGAGAACGACACCGGATGGGCGAATCCGGCCATCCACGCGCCGATGGTGCGGCCCGCGACGATCAGCGGCAGAAACGCCCAGGACCGGCGGATACGGGGGCGGCCCGGCGACCACGCGGCCGGAAACCGGCCGCGGTACTCCTCCGGTGTGGGCAGATAGACCGCCCGGCCGGTGCGCACCACCTCCGCCGCCGGATGGTCGGTGCTCAGCGCGATGTCGTGCAGGGGACGGTCGGCGCCCGCCCGCGGCCCGTGGTGGCCGATCACCGAGATCCGCTCGCCCTCGACGCCGAAGACCGCGAGCCCGTCCGGGGAGAAGCCCGGCATGGACAGCCCCGCCGCCACCCGCAGCACCTCGGCGGTGGACATCGCCTCCGCCAGCGCCCGCCCCGCGTCCAGCAGGAACGCCTCGCGGTTGCGGCGCCAGTCGCCGGTGATCGGCGGGCCGCAGGCCGAGGTGCCCGGCAGCGGGTCCGGGACCTCCTGGAGGGTGCCGAGCAGGTAGTAGCCGTCCTCGCCGCCGCCCCGCGCTATCGGCCGGGAGCGGGTGCGCACGGTCCGCAGTACGGTGCCCTTCTCGTCCACGATGCGCAGCCGGGCCTCGGCCAGGGTGCCCTCGGCCACCGCGAGCTGGACTATCGCCTTGACCTCCAGCCAGTCCGCGGGGTGGAAACAGGCGCGGGCGGCGGCCTCGGGGAGGGTGACGGCCTCGGCGGGAAGGCCCACCAGCCGGGCCGCTTCCGCGTCATAGGTGACGGCGCCCGAGACACTGTCCCAGCGCCATAGGCCGGTCGCTATGGCGGCCAGCAGGTCCTCGGTGCGCATTGCACTACCTTATGGGGATTTGCCAATCGCTTACCAGTGAGGGTCGCGGCGCCGGTAGGCTTGGCCGGAAGCTTCCCGAGGGTACGTACGCCTCCCGATCGACACGACTTGGATGAATGATGCATCGGTACCGGTCCCACACGTGTGGTCAGCTCCGCGCCGCTGACGTCGGCACCGACGTCCGGCTCTCCGGATGGCTCCACAATCGACGGAACCTGGGCGGCATCCTCTTCATCGATCTCCGCGACCACTATGGTCTGGTCCAGCTGGTGGTGCGCCCCGACACCCCCGCCAACGAGGCCCTGAGCTCCATCAGCAAGGAGACCGTCGTCCGCGTGGACGGCCGGGTCATCGAGCGCGGCGCGGACAACGTCAACCCCGAGCTGCCGACCGGCGAGATCGAGGTCGAGGTCACCGATGTCGAGGTGCTCGGCGCCGCCGACCCGCTGCCCTTCACCGTCTTCCCCGAGGACGGGGTCGGCGAGGAGCGGCGGCTGGAGTACCGCTTCCTGGACCTCCGCCGCGAGCGCATGCACCGCAACATCATGCTGCGCTCCGCTGTCATCTCCGCCATCCGGCAGAAGATGACGGCGGAGGGGTTCAACGAGCTGGCGACCCCGATCCTGTCCGCCACCTCCCCCGAGGGCGCCCGGGACTTCCTGGTCCCCTCCCGGCTGCACGCGGGCAAGTTCTACGCACTGCCGCAGGCCCCGCAGCAGTTCAAGCAGCTGCTGATGATCGCGGGCTTCGACCGCTACTTCCAGATCGCGCCCTGCTTCCGCGACGAGGACGCCCGCGCCGACCGCTCGCCGGGCGAGTTCTACCAGCTCGACGTCGAGATGAGCTTCGTCGAGCAAGAGGACGTCTTCGGCGTCATCGAGAAGGTCATGACCGAGCTCTTCGAGGAGTTCGGCGGCGGCCGCCATGTGACCTCGCCGTTCCCGCGGATCCCGTTCCGCGAGGCCATGCTCAAGTACGGCTCGGACAAGCCGGATCTGCGGGCCCGGCTGGAGCTGCGGGACGTCAGCCACATCTTCGAGGGCTCCGGCTTCAAGGCGTTCGCGGACAAGCACGTGCGGGCGCTGGCCGTGCCGGACACCGCCGAGCAGCCCCGGAAGTTCTTCGACCAGCTCGGTGAGTTCGCGGTGGAGCAGGGCGCCAGGGGGCTGGCCTGGGTCCGGATCGGCGAGGACTCCAAGCTGACCGGCCCGATCGCGAAGTTCCTCACCGACGAGGACGTCGAGAAGCTGATCGCCGAGGTCGAGGGCAAGCCCGGCACCTCGGTCTTCTTCGGCGCGGGCGACTTCGACGAGGTCTCCAAGATCATGGGCGCGGTGCGGGTCGAGGCCGCCAAGCGGGCCGGCCACTTCGAGGAGAACGTCTTCCGGTTCTGCTGGATCGTGGACTTCCCGATGTTCGAGCGGAACGAGGACACCGGGCAGATCGAGTTCTCCCACAACCCCTTCTCCATGCCGCAGGGCGGCCTGGAGGCCCTGGAGACCAAGGACCCGCTGGACATTCTGGCGTGGCAGTACGACATCGTCTGCAACGGTGTGGAGCTGTCCTCCGGGGCCATCCGGAACCACGAGCCGGAGGTCATGTACAAGGCGTTCGAGATCGCGGGCTACTCCCGGGATGAGGTCGAGCGCGAATTCGGCGGCATGCTGCGCGCGTTCCACTTCGGCGCCCCGCCGCACGGTGGTATCGCCCCCGGCGTCGACCGCATCGTGATGCTGCTGGCCGATGAGCCCAACATCCGCGAGACCATCGCCTTCCCGCTCAACGGCAACGCCCAGGACCTGCTGATGGGCGCGCCCAGCGAGGTGGACGACGCCCGGCTGCGCGAGCTGCACCTGTCGCTGCGCAAGCCGCCGCAGGTCAAGCAGGCCGAGAAGGCCGAGAAGACGGGCGAGAAGGCCGAGAAGCCCGCCGAGTAGGCGGGGGCAGGACGAGACCCACAGGGCGGGGGCGTGCCGAACGGCGCGCCCCCGCCCTGCGCGCCTGGGGAGATGGCCGAATGCCGCTCTTCGCACAGCTATTCACAGCCCGCACCCATGGGGCTGCCAGGTTGCCTCCCTACTGTCCCGGCCCATGACCGAACAGCAGAGCAGCAACGGCCTCGAGCCGCAGCCCCAGCGGGACATGACGAGGCGACGGGTCGTGGTGGCGGGCGGCGCGGCGGTCGCGGCGGCGGGCCTGGGAGCGGCCGTCGCCACCACCGCCTCCGCGGGCGAGACCTCCGCGTCCGCCTCCTCCGCCACCCCCTCGGCCTCCGCGTCCTCCCCGTCCGGCGAGGTCTGCTACCGGCTCACCTCGGAGACCACCGAGGGGCCGTACTACATCGACGCCGACAAGATCAGAAAGGACATCACCGAGGGCAAGGAGGGCATTCCGATGACCCTCCGCCTCAAAGTGATCGACTCCGACAGCTGCAAACCCATGGCGAAGGCCGCCGTCGACATCTGGCACTGCGACGCGCTCGGGCTCTACTCGGGCTATGAGAGCTCCAGCAGCGGTGGCGGCGGCACCCCGCCGACCGGGACCCCGCCGACCGGGACCCCGCCCACCGACGCCCCGACGGGTGCTCCGACCGGTGCCCCGCCCGGTGGCGGCCACCAGGAGCCGACCGACGACAAGCGGTATTTGCGCGGCACCCAGCTGACCGACCGGCACGGCTTCGTCGAGTTCACCACGGTCTTCCCCGGTTGGTACCGGGGCCGCTGTGTGCACATCCACACCAAGGTGCACATCGGCGGCAAGCTCACGGACGACGGATACGAGGGCGGCCACACCTGCCACACCGGTCAGCTCTTCTTCGCCGAGGAGGCGGTGCTCGACTCGGCGAAGGTGGCCCCGTACAACACCAGCACCACCGAGCGCACCACCCTCGACGAGGACGGGATCTACCCCGGCAACGGCGCGCAGGGCGGGCTGCTGCACCTGAAGTACCGCAAGGGAAAGATCGAGAAGGGCGTCGTCGGCAGCCTCACCCTGGGGGTCGACCCCGACGCGACCCACGACGGCACGGACCTCTGACGCCCTGGGGTCGTCTGAAGCCCTGGGGTCGTCTGAAGCCCTGGGGTCCTCTGAGTCCTGGAGTCACAGCCTCCGGTCCACGCCGCACGGTGTGCACCGGTCCGCGCGGGCGGCCCGGTGCACGGCGCGCAGCAGCCGCTTCGGCGTGGTCCGGTGCTGCCATAAGACGGCTTGGACGCCGTACTCCATCACCGCCATCAGCTCCGTCTCCCGGAGCTCGCCCGCGATCAGCACCACCCGCTGCCGGCCGCCCCGCACCAGACGGCGCAGCTCCGCCCCGGCGCGGTCGTCGAGGCGCTCGGCGAGCATGACGGCGACGGCGCCGCGGGGTTCGTCGCCGAGCGGGCATGGCCGGTCGACCAGCTCGACGCTGGGCTGATGCTGCAGATGACGCACGACCCCGGCCCGGCTGAGCGGGTCGGGGCCGTGGACCGTCACCGTGACACGCGCGTCCGGCACTGTGTTCCTCGATTTCCCGGTGGCTATGGACTCCACAGGGTCTTCGAGGGGGCTAAACGAACGGTTGCCGCGCGATCAACACATGCGTGAGGGGGTGTCTTTCCCCTCCCCGCCCCTTCCCGTTACCAGGGGCTTCGCCCCTGGACCCCGGGGTCTGGGGGCGGGGCCCCACCACGCGGCGGAGCCGCATATCGATGCTCAGCCCGCCGCGGGCGTCATGATCTGCCGACAGCCTGGCTAGGCGGCGCCGTTTCCGTTCTGCTCATCGCCGCCGAAGCGCTGCCGGAAGGAGTCCAGGTCCTCCTCGGTGATCTTCGCGAAGAGCACCGGGGGAACCGTGAAGGCCGTGCCCGCCGGGACCGACGCCAGCGCCTTCGCCTCCTCCTTGCCGACCCAGACCGCGGTGTCCTCGCCCAGCGCGAACGCCGACCGCATGGCCCGCGCCGAGGCCGGGATGAACGGCTCGGAGACGATCGCGTAGAGGTGGATGAGGTTCATCGCCGTACGGAGGGTGAGGGCCGCGGCCTCCTGGTCGGTCTTGATCTCCAGCCAGGGGGCCTTCTCCTCCAGGTAGGAGTTGCCCGCGCTCCACAGGGCGCGCAGCGCCGCCGCGGCCTTGCGGAACTGGAGCGCGTCCATGTGCTCCTCGTACTCCGTCAGCAGCCGCGCGATCTCCTCGCCCAGGCGCTCCTCCGCCTCCCCGGCGGCCTTCCCGGCCGGGACCTCGTCGCCGAACCGCTTGCGGGAGAAGGACAGCACACGGTTGACGAAGTTGCCGAGGGTGTCGGCCAGGTCCTTGTTGACGGTGGCGGTGAAGTGTTCCCAGGTGAAGGAGGTGTCGTCGGACTCCGGGGCGTTCGCCATCAGGAAGTAGCGCCAGTAGTCGGCGGGCAGCACCTCGAGCGCGGCGTCGGTGAACACCCCGCGCTTGGCGGAGGTGGAGAACTTCCCGCCGTAGTACGTCAGCCAGTTGAACGCCTTGACGTAGTCGACCTTCTTCCAGACGTCCCGGGTGCCGAGGAGGGTGGCCGGGAACATCACCGTGTGGAACGGGACGTTGTCCTTGGCCATGAACTCCGTGTACCGGACCGTCTGGTCCACGTCGTACCACCACGACTTCCAGTCGCGGTTCGCCGGGTCCTGGTCCGCCCACTCCTTCGTGGCTCCGATGTACTCGATCGGGGCGTCGAACCAGACGTAGAAGACCTTGCCCTCGGCCGCCAGCTCCGGCCAGGTGTCGGCCGGCACCGGCACGCCCCAGTCCAGGTCACGGGTGATCGCCCGGTCCTGGAGCCCCTCGTTCAGCCACTTGCGGGCGATCGAGGAGGCCAGCGTCGGCCAGTCCTTGCCGTGCTCGTCGACCCAGGCGGCGACCTCGTCCGCCAGCTTGGACTGGAGGAGGAAGAGGTGCTTGGTCTCCCGGACCTCCAGATCGCTGCTGCCGCTGATCGCGGAGCGGGCGTCGATCAGATCGGTCGGGTCGAGCACGCGGGTGCAGTTCTCGCACTGGTCGCCGCGGGCGCGGTCGTAACCGCAGTGCGGGCAGGTGCCCTCGATATAGCGGTCGGGGAGGAAGCGGCCGTCGGCGTTGGAGTACACCTGGCGGATCGAGCGCTCCTCGATGAAGCCGTTTGCCTTGAGCTCCCGTGCGATCGTCTGGGTGATCTGCACGTTCTGCGCGGAGGAGCTGCGGCCGAAGTAGTCGAAGGCGAGGCCGAAGCCGTCGTAGATCGCCTTCTGCGCGTCGTGCTGCTGGGCGCAGAACTCGTCGACCGGCAGCCCGGCCTCCTTGGCGGCCAGCTCGGCGGGGGTGCCGTGCTCGTCGGTGGCGCAGATGTAGAGGACGTCATGGCCGCGCTGGCGCATATAGCGGGAGTAGACGTCGGCCGGGAGCATGGACCCCACCATGTTGCCCAGGTGCTTGATCCCGTTGATGTAGGGAAGGGCGCTGGTGATGAGGTGTCGAGCCATTGCAGGCTGCTCCCGAGTCGATACGGTAAGTGACTTTTCGTTCTGTTGAGCCGCCAATATCGTATCGGAGCGACGGGGGCCACCCGCGCGGCGTTTTCTCCGCGGCGGATGGCCCCCGGGGTGGCGCCGGTGCGGCGCCTGGTCGGGTGGGGTCGCTCGTCAGCCCTGCTCGCGGGCGGCCAGCCAGCCCGGGAACTTCTTGAGCAGCTCCCGGTACAGCTCGGCGTCGGCGACCGTACGGGGGTCGAGCCCGGCGTGGAAGAAGCCGGTGTTGTCGACCGCCCGCTTCTCCGGGACGGCGAGGGCGGGCGAGGTGTCCAGCTTCCGCAGGAAGTCGAACCCCTTCGCCTCCGGGTCCCCGAACGCCAGGAACTGCCAGAACAGCGGGAGCCCCGCCGCCTCGCACAGCGCCTTCTCGGCGGCGGTCTTGGTGGTGGGCGCGCCGTCCGTCTGGAAGATCACGAACGCGGGGTCGGTGGTGCCGGACGCCTTGTAGTGCTCGATGACGGCGTTGACGGCGGTGTGGTAGTTCGTCCGCCCCATGTGCCCGAGCGAGCCGTGCAGCTCCTCGATGCGGCCGGTGTGCCGGTCCAGCTCGAGGTCGGCGGTGCCGTCGATGTCGGTGGAGAAGAACACGACGGGCACCGTGCCGCTGGTGTCGAGCTGCGCGGACAGGGCGAGCGCCTGCTCGGCGAGGTGCGACACCGTACCGTCCTTGAAGTACCCCCGCATCGACCCGGACCGGTCCAGCACGAGGTAGACGACCGCCCGCTGTCCACCCAGCCCGCTCTCCTGAACGGCCTCCCCGGCCGCGCTGTACGCCCCGACGAGCCCGGGCGCCCGCGAGGTGAGGTCGGCGAGGGGGATGGCGGCCGCGGGTGCGTCGGCCTTGGCCGCGGTGCTGGGTGCGTCGCCCTTGGCAGCGGCGGTGACGGCGGCTGCGGCCGCCACGGGCGCGGGGTCGGCTGCGGCTTCGGGCGCGGGGTCGCTCGCGGCTGCGGGGGTGGCGTCGCCGTCAGCCTCTGTGGCTGCCCCAGCCTTGGGCTCGGCGGCTTCTGCTGCCGCCTCAGCTTCGGGCTCGGCCTTGGCCGTGGGTTCGGGCGCCTCGGCGGGCTCCGGCGCGGGGTCCTCCGCAACCTCGGCCTGGGGCGTGGTGTCGGCCTCCGCCACTGGCGCTGCGGCCTCTGCCTCGGGGGCGCTCGCGGCTGCGGGCTCGGCCTCCGCCTTGGCGGGCTGCTCGTCGGTCTTGGGCTCTGCCTTGGCGGATTTGGGCTCGGCGTCGGCGCTCGTCTCTGCCGCCACGGTCTTGGCGGGCTTGTCGTCGGTCTTGGCCGTGGGTTCGGGCGTCTCGGCGGGCTCCGGCGCGGGGTCCTCCGCAACCTCGGCCTGGGGCGTGGTGTCGGCCTCCGCCACTGGCGCTGCGGCCTCTGCCTTGGGGGTGCTCGCGGGTGCGGGCTCGGCCTCCGCCTTGGCGGGCTGCTCGTCGGTCTTGGGCTCTGCCTTGGCGGATTTGGGCTCGGCGTCGGCGCTCGTCTCTGCCGCCACGGTCTTGGCGGGCTTGTCGTCGGTCTTGGCCGTGGGTTCGGGCGTCTCGGCGGGCTCCGGCGCGGGGTCCTCCGCAACCTCGGCCTTGGACTCGTCGTCAACCTCGCCAGTCGTCGCCTCTGCCGCCGGGGCATCGGCGGCTGCGGCCGCCTCAGGCGCGGTGGCGGGCTCGGCCTTCGTCTCGGGCTCCGCCTTGGCTTCGGCCGCCGGTTCGACGTCGGCTGCGGGGGCCGCGGCGTCGTCATCTGCCGCAGACGTGGGGGCGTCAGCGTCGGGCTCGGCCGCAGCCTCCACCTCGGCGGCGGGCTTGGGCTCGTCCGCCTTCGCTTCCGGCTTCGGCTCGGCGGCGGCCGCTGCCGCTGCCTCAACCGGAGTCTCGTCGTCGGCCGTTGACGTGTCCTCGTGCGCGGGGGACTTCAGGATCTCGTCGAGGGACTTCAGCGGGGCGGACAGGGCCGGGTCGTGCCCGGATTCGTCGTCCCGGGAGTCCCGGGAGTCCGGGGCCGGGGCCGCCGTGTCCGTGTCCGCGCCGGCGGTCGGCTCGGGCTCCGGCTCAGCCTTCGGCTCAGACGCAGGCTCCGGCGCGGGCTCGGGCTTGGCGTCCGGCTCGGCCTTCCGCTCGGCCTTCTGGTCCACCGTCGGCTCCGCCGACTTGCGCTCCGCCGACTTGCGCTCCGCCGACTCCGGCTGGGGGTTCGGGACAACCGCCGCCTCCAGCGCAGCGGAAGAATCGTCCACCCCCGTGGTTCGGGAGCGGCCGAAAACTTTGCGCAGTAGGTCCCGTATGCCCATGGGAGATACCTCTCACGTGTCGAGTGCGGTGCATGGCGGTGCATGTCCGTGGTGCCGAAAGGCTAGCGGGCCGTTCGGCGGCCCTCTTCCGCCGATTCCGCTCGCGCTTCGTTCACCTCTGGTTCAGGCGTTCGTCGCCACCATGCGGTTCTACGCCCATAGCTTCGCCGCCAAAGGATCCCGACGTCATGTCGGCCCGGACCGCGTCGGCGTACTGCCCATGCGGGGCCCGGCGAAGCCCATACGTGAACACCCTTACGGAGGGGAAGACGTGCGCAACCTCCTGCCGCTCATCAGCTCACACCCGGGCGGTCGTTCCGCACTGACGTGCCGGTACCGCTGTGGCGACGCCTGCCTTCACGAGACGCCGAACACCAGCGACAACGCCTACGTGGGCGATGTCATCGCCGGTGCCGCCTCGCGCCGTGCCCTGCTGCGGGCCGGGGCCGTGGTGACCGTGGCGGCCGCGACCGGTGTGGTGGCGGTGGAGCGGGCGCCGCAGGCGTCCGCCGCCACGGGCGGTGCCGCCGCGGAGCACAAGGCCGCCGCGGAGCACAAGGCCGCCGCGAAGGGCAAGGCCGCCCGCGGCCTCCGCTTCGCGCCCGTCGCCCCCAACACCGAGGACACCGTGGTCGTCGCCGACGGCCACGACCAGAACGTGGTGATCCGCTGGGGCGACCCGATCCTGCGCGGCGCGCCCGCGTTCGACCCGGACCGGCAGAGCGCCAAGGCCCAGGCGGGCCAGTTCGGTTACAACAATGACTACATGGCGGTCCTGGACGTCCCCGGCGAGCGCGACCATCAGCTGCTCGTGGTCAACCATGAGTACACCGACGAGGTGCTGATGTTCTCGGGTTACGACCCGGAGAACCCCACCCGCGAGCAGGCCGAGATCGGCTGGGCCGCGCACGGCCTGTCCGTGGTCGTGACGGCCGAGGAGCGCGGTCTTGGCCGGCTCACCGCCCTGTCCCGCCACCGCCTCAACCGCCGTATCACCGCGACCACTCCGTTCGAGGTCACCGGCCCGGCGGCGGGCAGCGAGCTGCTGCGCACCTCCGCCGACCCGACCGGCAAGCGCATCCTCGGCACGCTGAACAACTGCGGCGGCGGCATCACGCCGTGGGGCACGGTGCTCTCCGGCGAGGAGAACTTCAACCAGTACTTCGCCAACGGAGGTTCGGTCACCGACCCGGCCACCGCGGCCCGCCTCAAGCGGTACGGCATCACCGGCGCCGCCTCCGAACGCAAGTGGGAACGGTTCGACGACCGTTTCGACGCGGCCAAGGAGCCGAACGAGACCAACCGCTTCGGCTGGGTGATCGAGATCGACCCGTTCGACCCCGAGGCCACCCCGCGCAAGCTGACCGCGCTGGGCCGCTTCAAGCACGAGGCCGCCGAGCCCCGGCTGACCACCGACGGCCGTCCGGTCCTCTACATGGGCGACGATGAGAAGTTCGACTACTTCTACAAGTTCGTCTCCGCCAAGCGGATGATGAAGGGCAACAGCCGCATCGCCCGCGAGCACAACCGCACGCTGCTGGACGAGGGCACGCTGTACGTCGCCAAGTTCACCGGTGACAGCCCGTCCGCCGAGATCGACGGCTCCGGAAAGCTGCCCAAGGACGGCGAGTTCGACGGCGCCGGTGAGTGGATCCCGCTGGCCTGCGGCGACCGCTCCTTCGTGGAGGGCATGACCGCGGAGGAGGTCTACGTCTTCACGCGTATCGCCGCCGACAAGGCGGGCGCGACGAAGATGGACCGCCCCGAGGACGTCGAGCCGAGCCCGCGCACCGGCCGGGTCTACATCGCGCTGACCAACAACACCGACCGCGGCAAGGAGGGCAAGGCCCCCGCCGACGAGGCCAACCCGCGCAACAGCAACAAGCACGGCCAGATCCTGGAGCTGACCGAGCGCTGGAACAACGCGGGCTCCACCCGCTTCAACTGGCGGCTGTTCCTGGTCTGCGGCGACCCCGAGGACCCGAGCACCTACTTCGGCGGTTTCCCCAAGGACCAGGTCAGCCCGATCTCCTGCCCGGACAACATCACCTTCGACGCGTACGGCAACCTGTGGATCTCCACGGACGGCAACGCGCTCGGCAACCACGACGGGCTGTTCGGCGTGGCCACGGCGGGCAGCCGCCGCGGTGAGGTCAAGCAGTTCCTGACCGTGCCGAACGGCGCCGAGACCTGCGGTCCGATCGTGCAGGACCGGCGGGTGCTGGTGGCCGTGCAGCACCCGGGCGAGATCGACGGCGCGAGCGTGGAGAAGCCCGCGTCCACCTGGCCCGACGGCCCGGGCAAGCTGACCCGGCCGTCCGTGATCAGCGTCTGGCGGCGCGACGGCGGCGACATCGGCGCCTGACCGCTCCGGCGGTCAGCCTCCGCCCTCCGCGAGCCGCTTCAGCCGCTCCCGGGGGCCGCGCAGCGAACGGCCCCTGGTGTCCGTACGGGCCCAGGGGTCGTCCGCGAGCCGCTCGCCGACCGTCCGCAGCGTCCAGCGGTCGGCCCGCAGCTCCGGGTCGTCCAGCTCCCGCGCGTCGATGGGCGTGGCCACGGGGGCTCCGGGCCGGGCGCGCACCCCATACGGGGTGACGGCGGTCTGGGCGTAGGCGTTGCGCTGGGTGTCCAGGTAGAGCCGACCGCGCCGCTTGGCCTTGCGGGGCTCGGTGGTGAGCCGGTCGGGGTGGCGGGCGGCCAGCAGATCGGCGGCGTCGCGGGCGAAGGACCGCACGGTGTCGAAGTCGGCACGGCGGTCCAGCGGGACGATGACATGCAGCCCGCGCGAGCCGGTGGTCATCAGCAGCCCCGGCAGCCCGAGCTCGTCGAGCAGCCCGCAGCAGCGGCGGGCCGTCCACCGCACCTCATCGAAGCCGGACTCCCCCGACGAGGGCGGATCGAGGTCGAGGACCAGCCGGTCGGGGTGGTCGGGCCGGTCGGCCCGGGAGAGCCAGCGGTGCGGGGTGACGCACGCCTGGTCGGCGAGGTAGAGGAGGGTCGCGGTGTCGTCGCAGACCACATGGGTGACCTCACCGCCCTCCTTGGGGAGCACGGCGCGGCGCACCCAGTCCGGAAAGTAGTCGGGTGCGTTCTTCTGCATCAGCGGCCTGCCGCCGATTCCGTCCGGATGGCGTTCCATCATCAAAGGGCGGCCGCGCAACTGCGGAATGATGCGCCGGGAGACCGAGCGGTAGTACTCGACGAGGTCCCACTTCGTGATCCCGTCCTCGGGGAACAGCTCCTTTTCCGGCCGGCTGACTCGTACGGTCCGGCCGCCGGTCCTGACGTTCCGTGCATCGGTCCGCTTCTCGCTCATATCGGACCCGGGTAACCACATGGATCGCTGACTAAACTCTGGAGTCAGGAAAACGGGAGAAGTTGAAAAGCGGGGGAAATCATGGTGAGACCAGGTTCGCTCGGCCCGCCGACGACGGATCGGCGCGGCCGCTGGGCGCAGAGCCCGCTCGCGCTGATGGACACCACGATGGACCAGTTGCGCACCCTGATCATGGTCCATGAGGCCGGTACGGCGCTGGGCGCGGCACGGATTCTGGGCCGCGAACAGTCCAGTGTGCAAAAGCAGATCGACACCATGAACCGGAACTTTCGCGAGCTTTGCGGCGAACCCCTCATACTCAAGCAGGGGCGGGGTAAGGACGTGCTGTTCACCGGCACCGGAGAAGCCCTGGTCGAATTGGCGCGCGGAACTCTCGGCGACTGGCTGGACGGCATCCATGAGTCACGGCGCCGCCTGGGAAAAACGCTGATGGTGGGCACCACCCGATTTACCCTCAGCTATCTGGCGGGTGCCGGGGAGCGGGTGGCCGAGGACTTCCGGCAGCGCGGTATCGAGCTCAAGGTCGGCCATGTGCGCACCCGGGACGTGCTGGCCAAGCTGCGCGCCAAGGATGTGGACCTGGTGTGCGGCTCCGTGGTGACCAGGCCCGACGGCGACGACGAGCTCGCCGCCTTCGATGTGATGGAGTGGCGGCGCAGCGGGGTCTCGCTGCTGACCAATCTCTCCGAGGCCGAGCTGCCCGGCCCCACCGCCCCGACCAGCGCGCTGCGCACCCTGCCGCTGGTGGTCTCGGCGAGCGGGCTGATGGCCGGGGTGCTGCACACCTGGTTCGGCGGCGACTACCGCGGCAAGCTGCGCATCGCCGCCGAGATCGACACCGTCAACTACGGCTTCGAGCTGCTGCGCTCGGGGCTGCTGCGCGGCTGCATGCTGGTCACCAAGGGGGTCGCGGACGCGGCGGGCGATCCGAGGGTGGTGTACGGACGCGGGCTGCGCGCCGTCGAGCTGGTCAATGACACCGGGCCCCGGCTGGAGGTGCTGCTGGGCGCGTTCACCCGGCGCGGGGAGCGCGCGTCCTATGACCCGGCCCATCCGCTCAATCTGCTCTGGGACGCGCTCGCGCAGGAGAACGCGCGCTGGCAGCGGGAGCAGCGCTGGCCCACGGCGGGTCTTGAGCCCGATCCGTTCGAGCTGGCCAACTCCTACGACCCGAGCGAGAGCTGAGGCCCCGGTCAGCCCTTGAGGCCCCGATCAGCCCTCAGTCCTGCGGCCCGTACAGGTCCAGCTCCACCAGCAGCGCCCGGTGGTCGGTGTGCGGCAGATCCAGGAAGCGGGCCGTGCGCGGCCTTAGGCCCCGGCTGACCAGGACGTGGTCGATCTGCGCCCCCAGGAGCGGCGCCGTGGCGCTCGGCCAGCTGGGCGTGCGGGACACCCCGGTGGCCCGTGCGCTGTCCCGCAGCCCGGTGTCCAGCACGGCCCGGAAGGCTGCGTGGTCCTGGGTGGCGTTGAAGTCGCCCGCGATCAGGGTGGGTTCCTCGCCCCGCCCGTCCGCGTAGGCCCGCAGTCGCCCCAGCTCGGTGCGCCAGAGGTCCAGTCGCCCCGGCATCGGCGGCATGGGATGGGCGACCTGCGTCCGCAGCCGCTGCCCCGCGACCCGGACGACCGCACCCGGCATCCGCAGCGTTCCGCGCACCCCCTCCGCCCGGGTCAGCGGGTGGCGGCTGAGGATCGCCGAGCCCGCGGCGGCGCTGTCGCCGAGGGCGACGCTCCGGTACGGGTAGGCCCTGCGGACGACGGCCGAGTCCAGCGCCGCGGCGCACCGTGTGTCGCACTCCTGCACCGCCACCAGATCCGGCCGCTCCCGGCGCAGCGCGCGCAGCAGTCCGTCCCTGGCCTGGCCGAACTCGAGGTTCGCGGTCATCACCCGCAGCCGGGCGAGGACCGGTCCGCGCGGCTCGGGCGGGGAGCCGCCGTCGTACGGCTGGATGAACCACCCGGTGGCCGCCGCTGCCGCCAGCGCCCAGCCGCACCCCAGCGGCCAGCGCGCGGCGGTGCTCAGCAGCAGCCCGAGCGCCGCCGGGACCAGCAGCCAGGGCAGGAAGGCCAGCAGCTGCGGTATGGGGGTGATGCCGTCGGTGTCCGCGGCCCGGCACAGCACCACCACGCTGACCACGACCAGGGGCGGCACCGCGCACCAGGCCGCCCATCGCCGGGCCCGTCCGCCGGGGAGCCGTAGCAGCCGGGCGACGGCGCCCCGGGCGCCGCGCGGTGCCAGGGGGCGGCCGGGGCCTGCGGCTTGGTCCTCCGCGACTGTCGTCTCCACGCTGGGCCTCTCGATCGGGGCGGGGCGCACATTCTCCTATGAACGGAAGGTCTAGACCTTGACGTGTTCATGAGCTAACTTCCCGGAACATCACAGGAGTTCATGTCGGCATCCGTTGTTCACACATACGAACTCACCGTCAGGAGAGCCGCCCCCATGCGCACCAGAGCCCTGTATCTCGCCCTCGCCACAGCGCTGGCCGCGCTGTTCGCGGGCATCCTCAGCGGCCCGGCCACGGCCGGGCAGACCCAGCGGTCCACCGCGTCCAAGGCCGCCACCGAAGCAGCGCCCAAGGCCACGCCCAAGGCCGCCTTCACCCACCCCGGCGTCCTCGTCAGCCGCGCCCAGCTCGACTTCGTCCGCTCCAAGGTGAACGCCGGCGCCCAGCCCTGGAAGGGCGCGTACGACGCGATGCTGGCGAGCCCGTACGCCTCGCTGTCGCGCACCCCCAAGCCCCGCGCGGTCGTCGAATGCGGTCCGTACTCCGACCCCAACATCGGCTGCACCGATGAGCGCCAGGACGCGCTCGCCGCCTACTCGCTCTCGCTGGCCTGGTACATCACCCGCGACAGCCGCTACGCCGACAAGGCCATCCAGATCATGGACGCCTGGTCGGCCACCATCAAGGACCACACCAACAGCAACGCCCCGCTCCAGACCGGCTGGGCCGGATCCTCCTGGCCCCGGGCGGCCGAGATCATCCGCTACACCTACGACGGCTGGTCCGCCGCCTCGATCGACCGCTTCAAGACCATGCTGCGCACCGTCTACCTCCCGAAGGTCATCGGCGGCTCGAACTCCAACGGCAACTGGGAGCTGGTGATGATGGAGGCCGCCACCGGCATCTCCGTCTTCCTGGACGACCGGACCAGCTACGACAAGGCGATCGCGAAGTTCCGCGGCCGCGTCCCCGCGTATGTCTACCTGGAGTCCGACGGCTCCCTGCCCAAGACCGCGCCCGGCAGCGGCCTTGACACCCGCGACAAGATCATCAAGTACTGGCAGGGCCAGTCCACCTTCGTCACCGGGCTCACCCAGGAGACCTGCCGCGACTTCACTCACACCGGATACGGCATCGCCTCCATCGCGCACGTCGCCGAGACTCGCCGCATCCAGGGCCAGGACCTCTACCCCGAGGTGGGCGAGCGGCTGCGGCAGGCGCTGGGCTTCCAGTCGAAGTACGAGCTGGGCGAGGCCCCGCCGTCCTGGCTGTGCGGCGGCAGCGTCAAGCGCGGCCTCGGCCCGATCACCGAGGTCGGCTACAACGCCCTGCACAACCGGCTCGGCATCGCCATGGCCAACACCCAGAAGCTCACCGAGCAGCAGCGCCCGGCGGGCACCAACAGCCTCTTCCTGGGCTGGGAGACCCTGACCCACGGGGACAACCCGTCCTGAGCCCCACCTGATCGCGGACCGACTCCGGACCGACTCCGGACCGACTCCGGACCGATCCCGGATCGCTCCCGCATCGACCTCGGACCGACCCCGGGCCGCCCCGCGGCCCGGGGTCCTGGGGGTCCTCGGGGCGTGGGGTCCCGAGGACCCTCGTTCACCCGCCGCGCAGTGCCAGCACCGTCTCGACCGTGTCCGCCTGATCCGCCGGTTTGTCCTCCCGGTAGCGCAGCACTCGCGCGAACCGCAGCGTGACGCCCGCCGGATAGCGGGACGAGCGCTGCAGCCCGTCGAAGGCCACCTCCACCACCAGCTCCGGCCGCACCCGCACCACCCAGCCGTCGTCGCTGACCGCGATCCCCAGCAGCGCCTCCGTCTGCCACTCCAGCATCACGTCGGTCAGCCCCTTGAACGTCTTGCCCAGCATCACGTACGTGCCGTCCGGCGCCCGCGCGCCCAGGTGGAGGTTGGACAGCTTCCCGGTGCGGCGGCCGTGCCCCCACTCCGCCGCCAGCACCACCAGGTCCAGCGTGTGCACCGGCTTGACCTTCAGCCAGGACGCCCCGCGCCGGCCCGCGCCGTACGGCGCCTCCAGCCCCTTGACCAGCACCCCCTCATGCCCCCGGGCCAGCACGTCCGCGGCGAACTCCCGTGCCGCCCGGCGGGTTTCCGGATCCGCCGGGTCGTCGGCCACCAACCGCCGCACCCGCCGGGGCCCGGGGGCGATCCGGGCCAGTTCGGCATGGCGCTCGTGGGTCGGGAGGTCGAGCAGATCGCGGTCGTCCACGACGAGCAGATCGAAGAAGACGGGGGACAGCGGCAGCACGGCCGACGCCCCGGCCACATCGAGCCGGGAGCCGACCCGGCCGGAGGTCTCCTGGAACGGCCGGGGCCGCCCCTCCGCGTCCAGCAGGATCACCTCGCCGTCGAGGATCGCCCGGTCCACCGCCAGCTCCCGCGCCGCCGTGACCACCTCCGGCAGCCGCTCGGTGATCTCGTCGAGGGTGCGGGTGTAGATCCGTACCTCCTCGCCGTCCCGGTGGACCTGCACCCGGATCCCGTCCAGCTTCTCCTCGACCGCGCACGCCCCCAGCCGGTCCATGGCCTCGTCGAGGTCCTTGGCGCTCTGCGCGAGCATCGGCAGCACCGGCCGCCCCACCTCGACCCGGAAATCGGCCAGCGCCTCCGGGCCGCGCGCCAGCAGCGCCTCGGCCACCGCGCCCAGCGAACCGCCGAGCATCACCGCCCGCCGCACCTCGGCGGCCGGTGCGCCGACCGCCTCGGCGAGCCCCTCCACGGCCAGCCCCTCCAGCGCCCCCTGCCGCAGCTCCCCGCCGATCAGGCCGAGCAGAAAGCCCTGCTCCTCCCTGGTCGCGGCGGACAGCAGCTCGCCCACCAGCCGCTTGCGGGTCGCCGTCGCACCGGTACCGGAGACCGCCGCGACCCGGCTCAGGACCTCGTCCACATCGAGCACCGCGAGCGTCGGCTCGGCGGCGGGTTCCCGCCGGTGGCGCAGGGTGGACCAGCCCACTCCGGTACGGCGCTGGGGCAGCTTGCCCGCGAGGTAGGTGATCACCACGGCCGCCTCGGCCGGTTCCGTGCGCCGGAACAGCCGGGCCAGTGCGGCGATCTTCTCCGAGCGGGCGGAGGTGGCCGCGACCTGGCGGGAGGTCAGCGCGACATCAGCCAGCAGCATGGCTCCAGCCTGCCCCGCGCCCTGCCGGGAAACCAGGCATCGCGTCCCTCAGGCGGTGCGTCCCGCCTCGGGCCCTCCCGTCTCCGCGCGTCCCGCCTCGGGCCCTCCCGTCTCCGCGCGTCCCGCGCCGCCACGGCTCGGCCCGGCGCACAGCGTCCAGATCACCAGGGCGTCGATGATGAGCAGCACCGTGGCCCAGACCGGGTAGTACGGCAGCCACAGGAAGTTGGCGGTCAGTGCGAGACCGGCCAGCACCACGCCCGTGACGCGGGCCCACATCGCACCGGTGAACACCGCGAACCCGGCGATCACCACGGCGATCCCGAGGGCCAGGTGGACCCAGCCCCATCCGGCGAGGTCGTACTGGAAGATATAGCTCTGCGTGACCAGGAAGACCCGGTCGGTCCGGATGGCCGAGATGCCCTGGAGCAGGTTCATCGCACCACCGAAGATCATCATGACCCCCGCGAAGACGAGCCATCCGCTCACCGCCCGGTGCATATGGCCCGGAGCGGCCCCTGTCTGAACTCCACCGGCGTGACTGGCCATGTCGGGCTCCTTCGTCCGGCGCGATCGGCGCCGCCACGACACCGATTCGCGGTAATAAGGGTGAATTACCCTTTTCTCAGATTTGCATAGACGCTCGTCTTCGGCACCTCGCCCACCGTGAGCCCGCCGGTCAACCCGCCGTGAGCCCGCCATGGACGCGCGGTTGAATTCGCCAGGGGAACGGAAAGTCACGCATTATATGCGGAAAGTGATGGCCGCCTGGCCGCCGGAAGCGGAGATTCGCCTTCCAGGAATTCCCGGTGTAGATGTATGTGTATGGCCCGGTATATGGGTCGATCGTGGGCTGCCCGCATGTTCCCCGGTCGGCGCCCACGGAGTCGGCGGCGGGAACGTCCGGAGGTGGCGGGCCGGCGCTTTCGATCGTGGCTGAACGTTCGCAGCGTCGCCGGGCAGGTCTTCATCCTGCAGCTCGTGATCGTGCTGCTGCTCGGCGTGGCGGCCACCGTCGCCCTGGTGCTCCAGGTGCGGCGCGACGCCACCGACGAGGCCCGCGGCCGTTCCGTCGCGGTCGCCGAGTCGTTCGCCAACTCCCCCGGCATTGTCCAGGCCCTGCACAGCCCCAACCCCACCAAGGTGCTCCAGCCGAAGGCCGAGGCCATCCGGAAGAGATCCGGGCTCGACTTCGTCGTGGTCACGAACAACAAGGGCATCCGGTACACACACCCCAAGCTCAACCGGATCGGCAAGCGCTACGTCGGCAACATCGACGCGCCGCTGCACGGGCACACCACCGTCGATACCGGCCCCGGCACGCTGGGCGAGGCGATGGACGCCGTGGCACCCATCTTCGACAGACACCACAAGGTCGTCGGCCTGGTCGGCGCGGGGATCACGATCAAGAAGGTGAGCGGGCTCGCCAACCGCCAGCTACCGCTCCTCGTCGGCGCCGTCTCCGCCTCACTCGTGCTCGCCACCGGCGGCACCGCGCTGGTGAGCAAACGGCTGCGGCGGCAGACCCGTGGCCTGGACCCGATCGAGATGACCCGGATGTACGAGCACCATGACGCGGTGCTGCACTCGGTGCGCGAGGGTGTGCTGATCGTCGGCGGCGACGGGCGGCTGGTGCTGACCAATGACGAGGCGTCCCGGCTGCTCGACCTGCCGCCGCGGCCGGAGGGACGGCTGGTCGACGACCTGGGCCTGGAGCCCCATGTCGCCGACGTCCTGGCCTCCGGGCGCGATGTCACCGACGAGGTGCTGGTGGCCGGCGACCGGCTGCTGGCCATCAACAACCGGCTGACCGACCGCGACGGCGGACCGCCCGGCAGTGTCGCCACCCTGCGCGACTCCACCGAGCTGCGCGCCCTCTCCGGCCGTGCCGAAGTGGCCCAGAAGCGGCTCAAGCTGCTGTACGACGCGAGTGTGGAGATCGGCACCACGCTCGATGTGAGCCGTACCGCCGAGGAGCTGGCGCAGGTGGCGGTGGACCGCTTCGCCGACTTCGTCACGGTCGATCTGGCGGAGCCCGTGGCCCGCGGCGATGAGCCGCTGGCGGTCGGCGGTGTCGAGATGCGCCGGTCGGCGGTCCACGGCATCCGGCCCGATCACCCCTTCTATCCGGTCGGCCGGCTGTTCGCGTTCGTCCCGTCCTCGCCCCAGGCGTTCGGGCTGAGCGGGGGCGAGCCGGTCGTGGAGGCCGATCTCTCCGAGGCCACCGGCTGGCAGGCCCAGGACCCCGAGCAGACCGCCAAGGTCATCGAGTACGGTGTCCGGTCGCTGGTCACCGTGCCGCTGCGGGCCCGGGGTGTGCTGCTCGGCGTGGTCAACTTCTGGCGGATGAAGCAGCGCGAGCCCTTCGAGCAGGAAGAGGTGTCCCTCGCCGAGGAGCTCGCCTCGCACGCCGCGGTCTGCATCGACAACGCCCGCCGCTACACCCGCGAGCACACCATGGCGGTGACCCTCCAGCACAGCCTGCTGCCCCGCGCCCTGCCCACCCAGAGCGCCCTGGACG
>NZ_JAAAYH010000270.1:0-12610 GCF_018035285.1 Streptomyces sp. MK37H
GCATCACCCGATCCCAGGCCACCCCCAGCCGGAAAGGAACCGCCACCACCACAGAAAGTCCACCCCGCCGGACCGGACCATCATCGCCCGCCACCAACACACCTGAAACTCCACCAAGAACGCCTCCACGGACACGACCACAGCACCGCCCACGCCGAACAGCGCACAGGAACCTGCCAGGCCGGCAGTCTCCCCCCAACCCAAAACATCACCGGAAAACCCGCAGACACCACCCCCGACCCGCAAACCCTCCCCTCCTGGACTCAGCCAACAGCACGACTCCAACCAAAGTCATGCCCACGACCGAAGACCACTCGACAAGCTCATGAACAAGCACCTCACCAGGTATTTCGACCCCAGCAAGACCATTCCGGAGGAAACACTTCAGCTGCTGCTGAGGTTCCTGCGCTCGACGCCCTCGTCGGTGAACGTACAGGCCAACCACTTCTACGTCCTCGCACGCCCGAAGGCAAAGAGCGGCTCGCCAACAACCTGGGCGACCGGTTCCAGGACAACGGCGTGAAGATCCTGAACGCGTCGCACACCGTCATCCTCACCACCCGGGCAGATGTGCCTGACAGCCATCTCGAGGCGGTGTTCACGAAGGAGAGGGGCGACGGCCGGTTCCCTGACCTGCCAAAGCAGGATCTGTGGGAATCAATGACCCGAGACTTCCTCAACCTGCGCAACTATGGCTACAAGGACCTGAACCACTGGATGGAGAAGCAGACCTGCCTGGCGGTGGGCCTGACCATGGTGGCGGCCGCTGAGCTCGGCGTCGAGGCCACGCCGCTGGAGGGGTTCGATCCGACCAGCGTCGACAAGGCGTTCAAGATCCGCGAGCCCGGACACAGCACGACGCTGCTGCTGGCCCTCGGCTACCCCGACCCCAAGAAGCAGTACACCACTCCGATCTCGCGATTCGACCCCGACCAGCTGTTCACCTTCGTCTAAACACCCACTTGGAAACCAAAACCCACAACACCTACGAGGAAGAGGACAATCTCAATGAAAGCCATTGTGGTAACCGACCAGGCCGCGGGAACGGCCGGGATGACGCTGACGGAGCGGCCTGAGCCGCCCGCGGCGATCAACGACGTCATCGTTCAGATCCATGCATCGGGCTTCGTCCCGACTGAGACCGAGTGGCCATCGACCTGGGCCGATCGCGCCGGCCGTGACAAGACACCGTCGATCCCGGGCCACGAGCTGGCCGGAGTGGTCACCGCCCTCGGCTACGGCACGACGGGGCTGTCGGTCGGGCAGCGGGTGTTCGGCCTGGCCGACTGGCACCGCGACGGCACCCTGGCGGAGTACGTGGCGATCGAAGCACGCAACCTCGCGCCGCTGCCCGGCGACGTCGACTTCACCGTAGGCGCGTCCCTGCCGATCTCAGGTCTGACCGCGTGGCAGGGGCTGTTCCAGCACGGCCGCCTTCAGGCCGGCCAGACCGTCCTCGCCCATGGCGCGGCCGGGGCAGTCGGGACGATGGTGACCCAGCTCGCACGTGAGGCCGGCGCTTACGTCCTCGGCACCGGACGCGCCGCCGACCGTGAGAAGGCGCTCGACTTCGGCGCGCATGAGTTCGTCGACCTCGAGAACGACGCGCTCAAAGACGTCGGCGACGTCGATCTGGTCTTCGATGTCATCGGGGGCGACATCCAGAGGCGGTCCGCTGCCCTGATCAAGGCCGGAGGAACGCTGGTGTCCGTCGTCGGCCCGGTCGAGGCGCGGCCCGCTGACGGCCTGGCGGTCGACTTCGTCGTCGAGGCCGATCGTGCCGAACTGGGTGAGATCGTGCAGCGGGTGCGGGACGGACGGCTGCGGACGAACATCGATGCCGTCGCGAGCCTCGATGATGCCGTCGGTGCCCTTAACCCGACCACGCGACGCAACGGGAAGACAGTCATCCGCGTACGCCCGTAGGCAGTGACGGCCACAGTCCGACCGGCGGGCGGGTCATCCTCACCGTGTGCGAGATGAAGCGGCTCGGCCGCGACGCCGCCGAACTCACCGCGCTCGCCGGCCGTATCGGGCCCGACCGCCGCCGTTCGTGACCGCCATGCGGCAGACGCCACCTACACGGTCCTGGTCTCGGACAAGACCGCGTCGACCAGCTCGAACGGCATGATGAGCGTCAGTTCTCCCAGATGTCCGGGAGCGAACCGGCCCGCGGCCACAGTCACCGTACGGGTGATGGCCGTCAGCGCCGACGGCGAGACACAATGAACAGGCAACGGAGCTCCTTGCGGGACAAGCTGTCTTGGACGACTGCCTGTACCAACGAGCTCCGTTGCTCCACGTCGACTTCCCGTCCAGCCGCCGCGGAGTCGGCAAGGCGCCGCCGGTAACCGCCATGGACACGGCCGGACACAGCGTCGCAGTCGGGACAAGCCGCCTCGCGCGTCGCTGTTCGCGCCGTGAGGGCTATCCCGCCGCTGTCCGCTCTGACCTCGTCCACCCACCACGGAGGACAGATGGGAGAACGCCGTCGAGAACACGCTGCAATCACACGAACGGCCATCCTTCCAGCCTGTTGTGACGCTACGTCACCGCCCCACCAAGAAGTGGATCAGAACCGAAGTGAGTGGCCGTTGACACTCGCCCTTGTTCGCCAGCCCCGCTCGAGTTCCGCCCCCGGAAGGTGATTTCCGGGGGCGCGTCAGCCCCTCCTCGGCGTGTGCGCGCCCGCTGAGAGGAAGGAGGAGAGGAGCGGGTCGTTGTCGATCATCTGCTGAGTGCGTCTCTTGCCTTCGTTGATGACGTCTTCCCAGTTACTGGCAGCGACCTCAGCCCGGTACGGGAGTTCGGTGACCACTTGGGTGTCCACCGTCAGGTGGAGGACTGCCTGCCTCCCCCATCTCCAGCGGTCGGCGCCTTCGGCCTGACCTGGGTGGAGGGTCATCAGTACCGCTTTCCCGTCCTCGGCGATCCTGCGCGCGGCCCGACGGGCTGCAGCAATCTCGCCTGCGGAGGGGACGCGGCCCATGGACACGGCCAACGCCTCTCGCACATTGATCGTCGCCTGTTCGCCCAGGGCGGCCAGCAGCAACTCCCGCCAGGAAGCCATCGCGGTGCTCATGGGACGGGAGCGTGTTTCTGATTCCCAAGGCTCTCCCACGAGTCAGCAGACGAAGCGTGCATACATCCGTGGCCAATTACTGCTGCCGTGCTCACTTCAAGACTGGGAAGGCGAGGTGGGACACGACTCACAGGAGGGCAGCGAGAGCCATGGAGTGCGAGACGGTGTTCCGAAGCGAGGATGTACCTGTCGCGGACCGGTTCGACTACTGGCGTGAGCTGATGGTCCAGACGGTCGTGCCGATGGACATCAGCAGTGACGACGACGCTGACGGCTTCGAGGCATCCATCCATGTGCTGGAGCTCGGCGCCGTGCAGGTGCGGCCGACGACTTTCCAGTCGGTGCACTTTCACCGGACTCCCAAGCTGATCCGGCGATCCGATCCCGAGCTGCTCCACGTGCTGTGCGTCGAGCGCGGGACCGTGGGCGTGAGCCAGTTGGAGCAGCAGACCACACATGGTCCTGGTGACCTGAGCATGGTCGACTTCTCGCGGCCGTTCGACTCCCACGCAGTCAACGACCGGGGCCCGGTGAAGGCGGTGGGCGTCGCAGTTCCCAAGGAGATGCTGGCGTTGGCCGGGAACGGGGCCAACGAGCTGCTCGGGCACCGGATATCGGCACGGGAAGGATTCGGTGCCCTGCTGGCGCAGTGCATCAGCCACATCACGACGGAGACCGGCTCTCTTCAGCCCTCCGACGGCCCCCGGCTCGGGACCATCGTGCTCGACCTGGTGTCCGCGCTAATCGCCCACGAACTCCACGCCGACAACGCCCTGACCCCGGAATCCCGCTGGCGGACGCTGACCCTGCACATCCACTCCTTCATCCAGCAGCACCTTGCTGACCCCCAGCTCACACCCCGCGCAATCGCCGCCGCACACCACATCTCCCTCAGCCACCTGCACCGCCTCTTCCGGGAAGAAGGCACCACCACCGTCGCCGCCTTGATCCGCCACCAACGCCTGGAACGCGCCCGCCGCGATCTCACCGACCCCACACTGCGCCACACCACCATCCACCAGATCGCCACTCGCTGGGGTTTTACCCGCGCCGCCGACTTCACCCGCGCCTTCCGCGCCCACTACGGCATGCCGCCCAGGGACTACCGGCACCGAGCACTCGGCATCCAGTGCGAGACGCATTGCTAATCGCTGCGCACTCCCTGCTAACGACTTCATAGAAGCAGCTCTGCATTCTGGCGAGGTACTGCCGGTCCAAGAGGGAGAGCGGTACAGAGGACCGCCCCATGGGGAGACGCCCTGCCGTTTTCCGGCAACCGGCAGAAGAACCTCCATCAATCGGATGTGACCAGGGGCAGAAATATGATCAGGACAGGTGCACGCCGTAACCGTGAAGGGCCCGACGCGAAGTCGCGCAGACGACGCCGCGGCCTGGCGGGGGTGACGGGGGTCGTGACGGCGATCGCCATCACGCTTGGTGGCACTTCGGCAGCTACCGCCGCGCCCGCCGGTCAAGCCGATCAACCTGCCCCCAGCAGCACCGCCGCGAACGGCTCCTCAGAACACACCGCCACGGCCAAGATGACCCAGGTGCGGGTGACGAAGCTCATCACCCGCACCCCCGACCGTGCGGGCAACGTCAAAGTGCAGCTGGAGAACGGGAAGACCATTTCCATCCCGGCATCTGATAAGAACCGCGTGATGCGGCGCGCCGCCGAGGATGCCAAGGCCCCCCGTCCCAAGGGCAGGGTGCACGGCCCCTGCGGAAGCTCCCACGTCACGCTGGGCAGGAAGTCCAACGGCCACCCCGTCTCCATGCGCACGGGGTTCGACTTGAAGACACCGGCCACCAGCTACGTCTGGATCGCCGACATCAGCGGTCCCGGCTACTCCCACGATTACCACAGCGTCGGCACGCTGGCTTACCGGAGCAGTTGGGAAGGCCGGTATCAAAGCAGCCAGAACCAAGGGGAGGGAAACTACACAGCTAAGGTCGCCCCCAGAGCATCCTTCGCGGTTCTCTGGATCGGCGTGATCTGCTACAGCGGCGGCCCCACCGAAACGAAGCACCTCACCGAGGCGAAGGCCGACTGCCTGAAGTCCACACCGGACGGAGCCGTCTCCTCCCGCAACGGATGGATCCGCAACACCACCCAATGGGTCCCGTGGCGCAACAAGACCACAAACCCGCCGGACGGGCCCGGATACCGGGCGGACCAGGCCACAGCTTGCTTGGGGAAGCCGCTCGAAAAGGGCAGCCGAGCGAGCGGGGACATCACCGGCTTGCGCGACGCGGAGCTGTTCGTCGACAGGCACGCGCCCGGAACCAAAATCTCCCGCTGCCACCTGATCGCCAGCACCCTCGGTGGAAAAGGCCAGATAGAGGATGGCGGACAGGCCAACCTCGTCCCGTGCTTTCACTCCGGGATGAACGTCGGAAAGCACAGCATGCGGCACTACGAGGCGGAGGTTAAGAAGGCCGTGAGGCGCATCGGGTCGAACGACGCGGTGAAGTACCAGGTGTCGCCCAACTACCAGTACTTCTTCACCAGTACGATCCCCGAGTCTGTCATCATGAGCGCTACGGTTGAGCGTGCGAACGGTAAGAAGGACCCGCTCTTCACGAACGAGCGTGTCGCGAACACCGAGAACAAGACCGGTAAAGACCTCAACCTCGGAAACTGATTCGCACCTCCGGGAGCCAGGATGACCCGCACTACCCCGCCACGGCCGGTCGATGTCGCCGCGGTCTTTCCTCAGCTGGCTCCACTGGCACGCACGGCGACCCGGTTGCACCCTCGCGCCGGGTCGCCGTCGCCGTACGCCAGTTCCGTCGGCGGACCGCTGCTATGGCCAGCCGACGTGCCCTGGCCTTACTGCGACGGCCCGCACGAGCCGGACGGACATCCGGCCACAACGCCAGGGGACGTGCGACTGGAGCGGCGTATCAGAGCAGAAGCAGCGAGCCGATCGCAGGGCAACTTCCAGTTCACGCGCGAGGAGGCGGCGATCGTTGACCGGATCGACGCCGGCCATCCATGGCCCGAAGAGCCGGTCGCTATGCTGCCCGTGGCTCAGCTGTACGTGCGCGACATCCCTCTGCTGGACCCGCCCGGGCAGGCCGACCTGCTCCAGGTGCTGTGGTGCCCCTTCGACCACCCCCCGGAGCCCAAGCCCCAAACCGCGCTGTTCTGGCGATCCGCCATCGCGATCACCGACATCCTCACCGTGCCCCCAGAACCGGCCGCAGTCCAGTTCGAAGACTACGTGCCTGAACCCTGCCTGCTCTCCCCGGAACAGATAACCGAGTACCCCAACGCCCTGGAGTTGAGCGAGGACGTACAGGAGCTGCTGGGGGACCGGAGTAACTGGCGGTCTGCAGGTGCCATTCCGGACAACTCCTACGTGCTCGCCCCGGAAGAGTTCTATCAGAACGAGTTGTCCGTCTCCCCCGGCTGGAAGGTCGGCGGCTGGACGCGCTGGGGCCTCACCGACCCGGACCCCCAGTTCTGCCCTGCGTGCGATGGGCAGATGGACCCGCTTCTGACCATCGCCTCAGCCGAATGGGACGCCGCCACGCGCAGTTGGGTCCCGTACGAGGACCAAGCCCACGTCACGTCGTACGTTACCGACCCTGACCCGGCGAACCCGGCCATGGTCGAGGTCGGCGGAGGCTACGATCTGCAGCTCTACACCTGCCCGGAATCGCCCGACCACGCTCACACCGGCCTGATCCAGTGAACTTCTGCCACGCGGGCTAAGCTTGATCATTAACCTTGCGGCTGTTTCAGGCGGACGTGTTCGGTGAGCGTTTCGATTCGTTTCACGGTCTTCCCAGGCTCGTGACGTGGGACTGACCTGCGGTTCTTCGAGCCAGGTGGGCGTCCGGGTCCGGGCTTGGAGGGTCTGGGCACGTCGGCGGGACGGGCGGTCTTCACGCGGAGGTGGCGGAACCCCCGGCGGACCCGGGCAGGGGTGAGCCGACGAGGCCGCGCCGGCCGCTCCCAGGGGCGGCGAAGATCCTCGGCGAGGCCGGGCAAGCCGGAGTTGGGTGTGCGCGGCGATGATCAGCCACGTCCACAGGTCGGCAGTGTGCGGATCGCGGACCTTCGGCACGGTCCAGCCCAGGGTCTGCTTGAACAGCCGGAAGGTATGTTCAAGATCGAACCTGCGGAGGAACGCCTGCCAGCGCAGGTCGACGTCTGCTCCGGTCATCCCGGTGCGCGAGGACCACAGCCACACCGGCTTCGGGTCGCGGTCACCGGGCAGGCACTCGACCTTCAGCCGGATCAACCTGCCGTGGATCAAAGGGAGTTCACCGCAGTGGTCGAGCCAGGGGCCACGGGCCTGCAATCGGGGGTGCATCCGGTCCCAGGCGAGTGCTTCGGCCGTGCCGTAGCGGGTGACGTCGTAGCCGGTGTCCACGACGACGAGGATGTCCGCATCGCCCGGCCGCCACTGCCCGGCGGGCACCAGCCGGGTGACCACCTCGCGCAGCTGGGTGGCGGTCACCGCGGTGGCGTCGTCGGTCGGCCCCAGCCGGATCGCGTCCAGCACAGCCGTCCAGGACGTGCGTCCCCTCTCCAGCGCGGCGACGACGGAGTAGGGCCAGCCGGGGATGAACTGATCCGCGCTGCGGCCCCGCCCGTAGACGTGGCAGAACAGCAACTCCGGGCTGGTGGGGGCGTCGGGCCGCAGCCAGTTGCTCACGTCCACCGCGAGCACGATCCGCCCGTCGGCGGCACGCGGCAGCGGCGTGGAGGCCAGCAGCCTGCGCAGGCAGCGCGGTTCCAGCCAGCCGTGGTTGACCGCGTCGTACATCGCCCCGCGCCCACGCCGGTGCTCGGCCGTGAGCGTCAACACGACCAGCGACGTCACCGGGCCGTCCGAGCACAGCACCGCGTCGGTCAGCTCGAAGAGCGCATCCGCCCGGGTGTAGAGGCAGTCGTAGAACGGGACACGAAAGTGGGACAGGACACCCAACGCGGCGTCAGCGGACTGTTCAGGGGCGAGACTCCTCACCATCAGCCGTTCCTTCACGCGACGTTGCTCGACACCTCGAAGCGTGAAGAACGGCCGCCCTGCTGTCCCGCTCCGCTCCAGGAGCTCAACGTGGCGCTGGCGATGATGTGCCGCCAGGACGGCGACCTGCTCCACGGCCCTTGGCGGCGCAGGGCGCTGCGTTCCCTGCCCCCGGCGGTTCTCCCGCTCGCGGACCTGGTCCCGGACGGGCAGGCTCCGAGTTTCCTGGACGTGCTGGCGGACTCCCTCCCGGACGCTCTGGAACACATCCACGCGGTCCCAGCCGGGGTGGTCAGCGTCGAAGTGGAACACGTCTATGCATCCGCGCGGGCGCTTGCGCCGGCGTGGGTCCGCGACCTGCACCGAGGTGACTCCGAAAACCGGCGCCTGATCCACCGCGCTCAGTGTGTGGCGTTCGATGTGCTGCTCGGTCCGGTCCGGTCCGGGCGCAGGTGCAGGACCTGCACCATGCCGAGTTCCTGCGTCGGGCGGTGCAACTGGTCGAAGGAGGCGTCGGCTCTTTGCTGGCCGGGCTGCTGCCCGGCGCCCGCTTGCGCGGCGGGGTCTGGGAGATCCCGGGCAGGCCCCGGGAGGTCCACCTCGGCGGGCGCGGGCTGCTTCTCCTGCCCACCTTCCACTGGTCCGGCGGGCCGCTGCTGTCCGACCTCCCGAACCGCCCGGTCGCGGTCACCTATCCCGCCGGACCCGGGTTCCCACCGCGGCCCGACTGCGGACCACGACAGAACTCGCCCGGCGCCTGCGCGTCAGCGCCGCGACGGTCTCCGCCCACACGACATCCCCTCGCGGCGCCGGGCTGGTCTCCACGACCCGCGCCGGCAAGGCGGTCCTGCACCGACGCACCGCGCTCGGCAGCCTGCTACTGCGGCAGAGCCATCCACACGAACAGCGCTAGGGACGGTGGTCAGGAGCGTCGAGACTCACCGGGCGCTCGATCAGCATCTGAGTGCCTTCGCGGTCGCCGCACCTGGCCTTCGCCGCGGCCCAGAACGCCTCATGCGTCTTGCTGAAGACCCCTCTCAGGCCCGCTCGGCGGTCCGCACGCCGGCCTCTATGCACTGAGAACCGAGTCGTGGCCGTCACTGGGCGTCCGAAGCCGTCCGGTCCGGCGTGGGAGGCGACGCGCGCCCCACGCCGACTCGCTCACCGGACAGGGTGTTCGACGGATTCCTGGCGTACGAATGGTTCGGGTCATAGGCGCCGCCCGGCTCCACTGCCAGGACCCGTCGCCACCGCACCGCTGCTCGGTATCTGCTGGGTGGCGCAGTGGATGTTGCCGCCGCCGAGGAGGAGTTCGCGGGTAGGGAGGCCGACGACCGTGTGGTGCGGGTGGATCCTGGCGAGGCGGGCGAGGGCTTCGTCGTCGTGTTCGGGGTCGAGCAGGGGGACGAAGAGGTGGTCTTCCGTGGCGTAGAAGTTGGCGTAGGAGGCGGCGAGCCGGGGGCGCGGCACGGTGCCGGTGGTCGGGATGCCGTGACGGTCGATGCCTCGAAGCTCGACGTCGGTGGCGTACAGCGGGCCGGGCAGCGGAAGTTTCTCCACCCGGAGGGTACGGCCTCTGGCGTCCTGGACGTTTCTCAGGTCCTCCAAGGCGCGTGCGCTGCGCTCGTACTGGGGGTCGCTCGTGTCGTCAGTCCAGGTCAGACAGACCACCCCGGGGGCCGCGAAGCACGCCATGTTGTCCACGTGACCGCGCGTTCCGTCGTAGGCGAGGCCCCACTCGATCCACACGGTGCGGGTCACTCCGAGATAGGCCGCCATGAGGTGATCCATGGCGGTGCGTGAGGGAGCGTCGTTGCGGGCGGGGTCGAGCAGGGTCTCGGCCGTGACTAGGGCGGTTCCCTGCCCGTCGACGTGGAAGGAGCCGCCCTCCAGCACGAGCGGGGCGCGGTAGCGGTCGGTAGCGGTGAGGTCGAGCACCCTTTGGGCGTACTGGTCGTCGGTGGCCCAGTACGGATAGCGGTTGCCGTAGCCGTTGAAGGCGAAGTCCACGCCGCGGCGCCGCCCGGTGCCGTCGACCACGAAGGTGGGGGCGATGTCCCGGGCCCAGCCCAGCCAACTGGTCGTCTCCACCACGCGGACGCGGGAGTCGAGGCGGGAGCGGGCGTGTGCGTACTGGTCGCCGGTGACCGTGACGGTGACTGCCTCCCCGGTGTCCGCGACGGCGTTGGCGAGGGCCGCGAGGGCGCGCTGCGCGGGGCGGGCTCCTTCGCGCCAGACGTAACCGTTCTGCGGCCACGCCATCCAGCATCCGTCGTGCGGCTCCCATTCCGCCGGCATGCGGAAGCCGTCCGCGGCGGGCGTGCTGTCCACGGTCCTCATCGCGCACCCCCTCGATGGCGTTCGAGGACGAAGGCGACCGACGGTGGCGCGGGCTCGGGGTCCCGCGTCCGCGAAGGCACGTGGGCGGTGATACGGGTGCGCGCGTTCCTGCGGTGGCGGACCATCCACACGACGAGCGGGATGAGGACGGCGAATTCCAGCGGTGGCGTCAGCGAGGCGGCCGTGGACACCGGCAGGGTCAGCACGAGCAGAACACGCGCCACGGCCTCTGCCATGAGTCCGGCACCGCATACCAGCGTCTCCGTGCGGTGCGCGCGGAGCAGGATCGGGTCGTGCAACGGTTGACCGTGCAGCTTGCTGGCCAGATAGGCGGTGGCGGGCGTGGCGGTGAGGCAGCTTGTGAGGAACACGAATCCGGCGAGGGCGCTGATCAGTGGGTCACGCAGGAGCAGCGGCTGGGGTTCGGAGGTCACGGCGGCGAAGGCGGCCGAAAATCCGTACATGAGGAGCATGGCAAGGGCCAGGCCGTCGGCACGCCGGTCGTGCAGGACGGTGGCGGCGAGCCAGAGGGCCGCCACTCCGGTCGCGGTCAGGAGCGCGGGGAGTGTGGCCAGACCCGCGAGGAGGCAGCCGTAGTACGCAAGGGGCGAGATGCCCAGGTCGAGGGCCAAGCGGGCCAGGCGGCCGAGGCGGCGCAGGCGCGCGGGCGCCGACGGCCGGGCCGACTGCGGTACTGAAGGCGAAGAGGTCGGCTCCGACGGGTCCATGGTTTCTCCTGATTCTGGTCGCCGGGACGGTGGGCTGCGGCGTCAACCACATTTATTTAGCACCTTCGTGCTAAATAAATCGTAGCACGGTCGTGCTATAAAAGCCGGATGCCGAAGATGGTGGATCCCGAGCAGCGCCGCCGCGACGTCGTGGACGCCGTCTTCCGGGTCGTGGCCCGCGGCGGCATCCAGCAGGCCACACTCCGGAACGTCGCCGCCGAGGCAGGCCTCGCCGTCGGGTCCGTACGGCACTACTTCGCCAGCCACCACGAGCTCCTGATGGCCGCGGCCCGCGAGATGGTGCGCCGGGTGGATCTGCGAGTGGCGGCCCAGCGGGAGCGGCGGCGCCCCGGGGACGACCCGTACCTGGTGGCGCAGGAGGTAGCGGGTCAGTTCCTGCCGCTCGACGCGGCGCGCGCCGACGAGACCGCGGTCTGGCTGGACTTCGTCGCGGCTGCCCGCACCGACCCCGCCCTGGGCGAGATCGCCGCCGAACTCCACGACGGGCTGCGGGCCGTCGCCGGGCGTCTGCTGCACCGTCTGGGCGTGGACGATCCGGTGGCGGCGGAGCATCTCGCCGCAGTACTCGATGGACTCACCCTTGGCGCGACGCTCCACCCCGACCGCCTGAGTCCGGACACCATCCGGGCCGTCCTGCACCGGCACCTGACCCAACTGCTCGGCGCAGCAAACGAGTCCGAGCACCCGGACATATAGGTGCACGCGCGGCAGGCTCCGGGGGCCCTCCCCGCGGCCCAAGCGCGACGGCGCTCAGGAACGGCCGCGCGCCGACCAGGCGGCTGACCCGCCGCACGGCCCGGCCCACCGAACGGCGCGACATCAGCCCCCGCTACCCGGCACGGGCGGCATGAGCCGTCGAGGCAGGTACACCCTTCGGCACTGGGCGATGCTTCCCAGCAGGCTTGATGCCCTTCGCGGACAGGGAGAGCACCATCTCGTCGACGCCGGTCAGGTGGCGCTGACGCTTCTTGACGAGCTGCGGCTCGAGGGGGCCGGCGGTGTCGCGGGGCACCCTCACCTCGACTGGGCCGTGCCGTACGGCCAGGTGTCGTTCGTGTCCGCCCACCCGGGCGACGCCGACGTCCTCTACTGCGCGTGGGAGGCTTTGCCCGCGAAGTCGATTTTCAGCTTGCGCGTCGCCAGACCACCGGTGAAGCTCCCCACGATCCCGCCGACGGCCATGTCTCCCGCCATGTGCACGGCGAGCAGCAGCGTCCACCAGGCGTCCCCGGCGAGGACGAACCCTGTCACCACGGCGGCCAGGGCGAGGAGGTTCACACTGATCATCCGCGCGTACCAGCCCCTGCGACGCCCCAGCAGCCCCTCTCCCCTGACCCTCCGCAGCAGAGGAGCGCACTCCCTCCCCTGCCGCGCCGTGACGCCAACAGGTGCGGTGGACACAGACGACGCGGCGGTCTGAGACATGGAGGACTCCGGTCCTCAATCGGTCAGCACCT
>NZ_JAAAYH010000271.1:0-12460 GCF_018035285.1 Streptomyces sp. MK37H
CGCAGCGAGCCGATGTTCCCCGGTGGCCCCGTGGCTGACCCGGCGGGCTCGCACCACGAGCGCCGCATCCGCTCCTTCCGCCCCCGCCGCGGCCGGGTGACCCCGGGCCAGGGTGAGGCGCTGCGCCGCCTGTGGCCGCAGTGGGGCCTGGACATCGACGGGCTGAGCCGGATCGACCTCGGTGAGTTGTTCGCCACAGAGGCGGGCCCGCGCCCGGACCTCCCCGTCGTCCTGGAGATCGGCTTCGGCATGGGGGAGGCCACCGCGCAGATGGCCGCCGCCGACCCCGGCACGGGCATCCTCGCCGCCGACGTCCACACCCCCGGCCAGGGCAATCTGCTCGCGCTCGCGGAGCGGAACGGCCTGGACAACATCCGGGTCGCCAACGGCGACGCGATCATCCTGCTCCGCGAGATGCTCGCCCCCGCCTCGCTCTCCGGACTGCGGGTCTTCTTCCCCGACCCCTGGCCCAAGAAGCGGCACCACAAGCGCCGCCTCATCCAGCCCGAGTTCATCGAGCTCGCCGCCGCCCGGCTGAAGTCCGGTGCGCTGCTGCACTGCGCGACCGACTGGGAGCCGTACGCGGAGCAGATGCTCGAGGTCCTCTCCGCGAGCCCCGCCTTCGACAACTCCCAGGCCGACGGCGGCTACACCCCGCGCCCGGACTTCCGGCCGCTCACCAAGTTCGAGGGCCAGGGGCTGGACAAGGGACACCTCGTCCATGACCTGATCTTCCGCCGCAACGACACATAACGACCCCAAGGGGATGGGCATAACCCCTGAGTCCCCCTCCCCCTTTCGTTAGGGTCGGTTGAGTGCATCAGTCCCCGCCCCCGCAAGAGCCGCCCGAACCACGACCGGCCACGCCGCCGTACGAGGCGCCGCGAGGAGCGCGGCACGAGGCACCACACGGCGTACCGCACGGGACCCCGCAGGACGACGCCCCGCACGGGGACGCACCGTACGAAGCGGCACAGGCAGCGCCGCCGCCGCACGCCGACGCCCCGTACGGCACGCCCTACGGCTCTCCGTACGGTGACCGGCACCCGTGGTTCGACACCGGCGCCGCACCGGCGGGCTGGCCGCAACCGCCCCGCCAGCGGCTGTGGGGCCCGGGCGGCCGCCTCGCCCGTGTCTGGCACAACAAGGCGCTCCGGGCCACCGCGCTCACCGGTCTGCTCTCGCTCTCCGGCCTGATCATCCTGGCGCTGGTGCGCGAGCAGACGGGCACCAAGGGCTTCCTGGTGGGGCTCGGCCTCGCCGTCCTCCCCGTGCCGCTGATCATCGCGGTCTTCCGGTGGCTGGACCGCGTGGACCCCAAGCCCTGGCGAAACCTTTTGTTCGCCTTCGCCTGGGGGGCGTGCGCGGCAACGCTGGTCGCGCTGATAGCGAACGGCTTCGCCACCGAGTGGCTCATGACCACCGTGGACTCCTCGTCCCCGACCGGCCAGGCCGACGCCGACACCTGGGGCGCCACCTTCATCGCGCCGTTCGTGGAGGAGAGCGCCAAGGCGGCCGCCGTCCTGCTGCTCTTCCTCTTCCGCCGCCGTGACTTCAACGGGCTGGTCGACGGGGTCGTCGTCGCCGGAATCACCGCCACCGGTTTCGCCTTCACCGAGAACATCCTCTATCTCGGCTCGGCCTTCGTCAGCGACCAGACCCTCGGCTACTCCGGCATACGGTCGACCACGGCCGCGACCTTCTTCATCCGCGCCGTGATGTCCCCCTTCGCGCACCCCCTCTTCACCTCGATGACGGGCGTGGGCTTCGGCATAGCCGCCGCGGCGGCGCGGCACCAGCGCGTCCGCCGCGTCCTCATACCGATCGCGATGCTGCTGACCGCGATGGTCCTGCACGGCGTCTGGAACGGGTCGGCCACCCTCGGCGGCTACGGCTTCCTCATCGTCTACGCCCTGTTCATGGTCCCGGTGTTCGGGTTGCTGACCTGGCTGACGATCTGGTCCCGCACCAAGGAACTGCGCGCGATACGGGAGCAGCTCACCGCCTACCAGACGGCCGGCTGGCTCACCCCGCCCGAGCCCCTCGCGCTGTCCTCGATGCGCGCCCGCGGGATCGCCCGCGACCTCGCCCGCCGCACCCACGGCGCGGCGGCGGCCCGTACGGTCGGCGAGTACACCGCCTTCGCGACCTCGCTGGCCCTGCTGCGGCGGCGTGCGTACCGGGGTACGGCGGGGCCGGACTTCACCGCGCGCGAGAAGGAACTGCTGGACCGGCTGTGGGAGCGGCGGGAGACGGCCCAGCCCGCCCTGGCCCACGCGGCGCTGTCGGTGCCGCTCCCCCGGCCGCGCCGCGTGCCGCGGCCGGCCCCGGGCACGATGCCCGCACCGTTCTGGCCCGCGGGGCCGTACAGCGGCGGGTACGCGTACGGCTACGGAAGCGGTCAGGGGTACGGCTACGGCCCCGCGTCCAGCTACGGAAGCCCCGCGTCCGGCTACGGCCACGGCAGCCCCGGGCCCGGCTACGAGCCCGGCTCCGGTGCCCAGGCGCGGTACGGGCCCCACCCAACCTACGCGCCGTGGGGCGCCCCTCCCCCGCACGGCCCGCAGCCACCGCGAACGCCGCAACCACTGCAGACCCCGACCCCGCAGCCATCGCAGACCCCGCAACCACCGCGGAGCCCGCACCTGCCCGCGAACTCGGCGACGCCCCACACCTCCCCCGTGGCGTACGGATCCGGCGGCCCCGAAAGTCGTCTGTAACCTCCCGCCCCTTTCGGACGTGTTCCTACATAGAAGCGGGGAGCACGCGGGGGCGCGGGGGATTCATGTCAGGACCATCACCTTCATCCACACCATCCGATTTCGACCATTTCTATACGGTTACGGCGAAGCGGCTCGTGGCCGCGGTCTACGCGGCGACGGGCGATCTCGCCGAGGCCGAGGACGCGGTGCAGGAGGCGTATGCGCGAGCGTGGCAGCGCTGGGACCGGCTGGCCGCCGAGGGTGATCCCACGCCGTGGGTGCGCACCGTCGCCCTGCGCCTCGCCGTCAGCTCCTGGCGCCGCGCCCGTAACCGCATGCGGGCCCACTTCCGCCATGGCCCGCCCCCCGATCTACCCGATCTCGCCCCGGACCGGGTGGCGCTGGTCCATGCCCTGCGCGGGCTGAAGCCCGAGCAGCGTACGGCCGTGGTCCTGCACCACCTTCTCGATCTGCCCATTGAGCAGGTGGCCCGGGAGACGGGCGTCTCCCCCGGAGCCGTGCGCACCCGGCTGAGCCGCGCCCGCAAGGCCCTCGGCTCCCATCTAGCCGACCCCGAAGCCGATGCCGACACCAAGGCACCGGCACCAGTACCAGCTCCCCATCCGCCCGTCTGCCACCCCAAGGAGGTGCCCTCCCATGGCTGATCTGGACGAGCGCCTGCGCGATATCGCTCGCGATGTCGAGCCCTCCATACGTCTGGCGGGCCCGGAAGCCGTGCGTGCGCGGGGCCGTCGGCGCCGCGCACGGCAGCGCGCCGCGATCGCCGCCGCGGCCGTCCTGGCGGTGGCCGCCGTGACCGCGGGCTCGTGGCGGCTGCTGCCGGGCGACGCCTCCACCCGTACGCTCCCGGCGGCCCCACCCGTCCCGCGAACGGACCGCGTCCCGGAGGCGCCGATCCCCGCGAGCGCCCTCCTTCGCCCCTCGGCGCTGCCATTCGACGCGATGATGCGCTGGAAGACCGCCGACTCCACCGGCTCCACCGACAACGGCCGGGCACCGCTGCTCGACCTCTCCCCCAGCTGCAGCCTCGACGGTCCGCGCCCCGTCGCCCAGCGCACCCGCGACTATCAGGGCCGCAAGGCGGAGCAGGCGCGTCACACCATCAACGCCTATGCGAGCGACGGCGAGGCCGCGAAGGTCTTCGCCTCCCTCGAGGAGACGCTGAAAGACCGATGCGCCCGTCCCAAGGCGGTGGGCACCACCTCGTCACCCAAGCTCGCGGCCGACCAGCCGACCACCATGACCTACGGCTGGCACTCGTCCCGCGCACCGCATGACGCCCAGGTCGTCCTGATGCGCTCGGGCACCCGGGTCGGGGTTCTCCAGGCCCAGGGCCTCGGCAGCCCGTCCGGTGACTACACCGACGGCCCCTCCGCCTACTGCATATCGGTCTCGCTGTGGCGCCTCGATCCCACCGCCACCGCCTCCCCCGGCCCCTACCGGGCCAACCCCGAGGAGGTGAAGAGGCGTTGCTGACCCGCTCCTCGCCTCCCGCCACCGCCCCTCACGACTCCCGCAAGAGGTCCTCTGTGCTCTCCGTACGTTCCCTGCGCACCCTCACGGTGCCCGCCATCGCCGTCGCCCTGCTCGCCGGATGCCAGTCGGCGTCGAAATCCGCCTCGGTGGACCCGGCCGACGCCAAGCCCGCCCGGATCACCATCGCCCCAGGCAGCGACTCGGCGGCGATAGCCCCCGACGCCCCGGTCAAGGTGACCGCCTCCCACGGCACCCTCACCAAGGTCCGCATCGCCCCCGACGGCGCCGGTTCCCAGGCCGTCACGGTGACCGGCGCCCTCTCCCACTCCAAGACCAGCTGGCGCTCCAACCGCACCATGACCCCGGGCACGACCTACACCGTCGAGGCCACGGCCACCAACGCCGCCGGCAAGACCGCCGTCCAGCACTCCACCTTCCGCACCCGCGCCGCCCAGCAGATCAACGGTGTCACCGTCACCCCGTCCAAGAGCGCCACCGTCGGCGTGGGCCAGCCGGTCTCCCTGGCCTTCGACCATCCCGTTACCGACAAGGCAGCGGTGGAACGCCAGCTCTCCATCTCCACCAGCCCGAAGGCCGAAGGCTCCTGGGGCTGGGTCAAGGACCCCCTCACCGGCATCGAGCGCGTCGACTGGCGCCCCAAGACCTACTGGCACAAGGGCACCAAGGTCACCCTCCGAGCCCGCCTCAGCGGCGTGAACACCGGCGACTCCCGCTACCTCCGCCGCGATGTCTCAACGACCTTCACCATCGGCACGCCCCGGATCTCCAAGGTCGACATCAAGAACCACACGATGACCGTCTACGAGGACGGCCAGAAGCAGAAGACCATCCCCATATCCGCCGGCCAGCCCTCCTACCCCACCTGGAACGGCACCATGGTCGTCCTCGACAAGGCCCCCATGGTCAACATGACCAGCGAGTCCGTCGGCATAGCCGACCCCTACAACAAAGACGTCCCCTGGGCCGTCCACCTCACCACCTCGGGCACCTACGCCCACGCCGCCCCCTGGAACGAGGGCCTCGGCTACTTCGGCCAGAGCAACCAGAGCCACGGCTGCGTCGGCATGTCCCTCGCCGACGGCAAGTGGTTCTACAACCGCGCCACCCGAGGCGACATCGTCGAGATATCCGGCTCCACCCGCGCCACCGTCTCCACCGGCAACGGCTTCGGCGACTGGAACCTCCCCTACCCCTCCTGGCAAAACCTCAGCGCCCTGCACTGAGTCCCCACACGCTTGCGGGCACCCGCACCCGCGCCAGCAGGGCGCGGGTGCCCGCAAGCACGCAGAGCGAAGGATCGTTACTGCTCGTCGACCATTCCCCAAGCGACAGCCATAGGCGACCCCGCCCACCCGTCCACTGTCTTCCAGACGGACGCAATGCCCCGCTTCTCGAGATAGGGGGCATACGCCTTGATGTCCTCGGTAAAGAGCGCCAGAAGGAACGGCTCGCCCTTCCCCTGCTCCTCGTACAAGAAGTGGCTGTACTCGTAGAGCTGCCCCAGTGCCTCACGCACTGCCTTGGTGGGGTTTCCCCGCTTCACGGTCTTGGCTTCCACCATCCACTCCGCACCGTCCCGCCGCAGCACAATGTCCTTGGGGTGCATCTTCGTTGTGATCGGCACGAAGCCACGCCCCTCGATGTACTCGCCGAACAAGCGGACCAGCACTTCGTGGCTACGAGACTTCTTGATCTTCCGCTGACGGATAAGCACGTAGTAGTCGCTGCCATCCTTCGGGCGGAAGCCGTCCAGCCCCGCGTGTTCCTCTTCCTCACCCTCTACGCGCTTGGTGACCGGTAGCCCGTTGGAGGCCATCTCGTCCCTGAGGGTCCGCTCCACGGCAGCCGCGTGTTGCAGCACTTCGGCCATGTGCCAGAGATCCTCACGCAGGCTGATCTCCGTGGGCATGGCAGCGGTGTTGTAAGTTCGCGCTGCCACGCTCCCCGCCTCATAAGAACGTGCTCTCAGCACGCCGCACTTGAAGTCCGGCCGGGCGCCCCACCCCTCCACCAGGTCCTTTGCTAGTCCGCCTCGCAGTTGCTTGGCCCTGCTCCGCAGATACCTGCGACGCTTCTCGCCCTCACCCAACTTCGCTTGCAGCGACGTCACCCCTTGTTGGAGCGTGAGCGTCACCGTGCTGAGGTCAGCCGCGAAGATGTAGGCCAGGTAGAGGCCCTTCTTGGGATCGCGGGTGATGTCGGGGTCGTACACGCCGATCCACGGAGTCCGGCTGGCACCACCACTCCCACCATTGCCCTCGGCATCAAAGCCCGCCGGTAGCAGGTGCCCCCACTCCTCCCCTGCCCTGCGAAGAAGATCCTGTGCATGGACGCCCGACGACGTCCCCTTGCCCTCGTCGTAGGTCCGGGCGAGTTCAAGGAGCAGATCACGTATGTCCATGCTCAAAAACTATGCACGAACGGACCGACAAAGACTTGACCTCGATCACGTCCGATCACCTTCGAGCAGCGTGGCTGGCCACCCCCATCTCAGTTGATCCGCCTGAGGACTGTCAGGGGCCGCTGATACAACATCAGGTAGAGATTCGAGACGAGGAGGCGCCGCGATGGCCGATCACCTTGTGGACCAGGCGGCGCCGGTGCCTGGGTTGTATGAGCGGCTGATCACCTCTCGGATTGAGGAGCAGCTCAACGCCCTGGATGCCAGTGGGTGGAAGACCATCAGGAAGAAGGTGGGTGAGCACTCCTCGCCTCATGTGCTCGCCCGTCACATCGGCGAGACCGTCCGCCAGACCTTCATCTCCCTCACGACCGAAGAGCAGGTCGTCGCGGCGAATCACATCCTCGAGTCGATCAGCACCCTCGACGGGGCCAAGCAATGGGTGGACCTGATCGCGGACGGGCCCCATCAGCTGACGGCCATTGCTGAGCAGGAAGCACCGGGCGTGTACAGCATTCGTCCGGCCACGCCGCTGTCCGAGACGGCGCTCATCACCAACGCACCTGAGGATCCGAACCTCGGGTTCGAGCTGAGGGCCGAGTTGGCGACGGCCGACCGCGTCGATCTGCTCTGTGCGTTTGTGAAGTGGCATGGTCTGCGCGTGCTGGAAGAGTCGCTCAGGGCGGCTCGCGATCGTGGAGTGCCGATCCGCGTCATCACGACCACCTACATCGGCGCTACGGAGCGACGCGCGCTGGACCGCCTCGTGACGGAGTTCAACGCCGAGGTCAAGGTCAACTACGAGTCGCGGTCCACGCGCCTCCATGCAAAGGCATGGCTGTTTCGGCGTCACAGCGGCTATGACACCGCCTATGTGGGGAGTTCCAACCTCTCCAAGACGGCGCTTCTCGATGGCCTGGAGTGGAACGTCCGGCTGTCATCCGTAGCGACGCCACCGGTGTTGCGTAAGTTCGAGGCGACCTTCGACTCGTACTGGGCTGAGCCCGCCTTTGAGACCTACGATCCCGAGCGCGATGCCACCCGGTTGGACGAGGCCCTCACGCTGGCCAGCGGTAAGCAGAAGACCGATACCCACGCCATCAGCCTGTCCGGCCTAGAAGTACGTCCGTACCCCCATCAGCAAGACATGCTCGAACGACTCGGCATCGAGCGTGACATCCACAACCGGCACCGGAACTTGCTCGTCGCAGCGACCGGTACCGGCAAGACGGTCATGGCGGCCCTCGATTACAAGGCGCTCAAGCGCGCCCATCAAGGGCGCCCTTTCAGCCTCCTCTTCGTGGCCCATCGCCAGGAGATCCTCAAGCAATCGCTACGCACCTACCAGGAGGTGCTCGACGATGCGAACTTCGGCGAGTTACTCGTCGGAGGAGAGGTGCCGAAGGACTGGACGCATGTCTTCGCCAGCGTTCAGTCTCTCAACGCCCGGGCCCTCGAAGAGCTCGCTCCCGATCATTTCGATGTAGTGGTCATCGATGAATTCCACCATGGCGTTTCCCCCACTTATCGGCGCATCATCGACCATTTCGAGCCCCTTGAGCTTCTTGGTCTGACCGCCACACCTGAGCGGATGGACGGCAGGAACGTCCAGGATGAGTTCTTCGACGGCCACATCGCGGCCGAGATGCGGCTTTGGGAAGCGCTGGAGAACGATCTCCTCAGTCCGTTCCACTACTTCGGCATTGCGGACAACACCGATCTTGAAGGGATCACCTGGAAGCAAGGCTCCTATGTCACCAGTGAGCTCAGCCAGCTCTACACCGGCAACCACGCTCGAGCTCGGCTCATCGTCAAGGCCGTCCAGGAAAAGGTCACCGACCCAGGGACCATGCGAGCGCTGGGCTTTTGCGTCACGGTGGCACACGCCCACTTCATGGCTGACTTCTTCCGTCGGGCGGGTGTCAATGCCAAGGCCCTCGACGGTTCCACTCCTGCCGCTGAGCGCGCCCAGGCCCTGAGAGATCTCCGTGACGGCACGGTACAGATTCTCTTCTCCGTCGACCTGTTCAACGAAGGGCTGGACGTCCCGGATGTGGACACCCTTCTCTTGCTCCGCCCCACCTCCAGCGCCACGGTCTTCCTCCAGCAGCTTGGCCGAGGGCTTCGGCGTACGCCGGACAAGCCGGTCCTCACCGTGCTCGACTTCATCGGCCAGCACCGTAAGGAGTTCCGATTCGAGGAGCAGTTCCGTGCGCTGACGAACTTCACCCGCCACCGGCTGACCGAGCACATGGAGCGAGATTTTCCTCAGCTCCCTTCTGGCTGTCAGATCATCCTGGACCGCAAGTCCAAGGACCGGATCCTGGACAACATCAGGAGCCAGATCAATGTCAACGTGCGGCAATTGGCGCAGGAGGTTGCGGCGTACGCCGAGCCGCGACTCGATGCGTACCTTCGTGAGAGCCGCCGCGAACTCAAGGAGCTCTACCGGGCCAACAACTCATGGACGGGCCTGTTGCGGCGAGCCAATCTCCTCACCGGCGAGCCGCCCGAAGGGGAGGCCGCCCTCCTCAAGCGCGTCTCCGCATTTCTCCACGTCAGTGACCCACAGCGGGTGAATGCCTACCGTCGGATGCTGGCCGATGACGCCCCCGGGTATGACTCGCTCGACGCATCGGGGCAGGCGTACGCACGGATGCTCTTCTTCTCCTTGTGGCCCCTAGGCGGTGGGTTCAGCAACTATGCTGATGGCTTCGAGTCGTTGTGCCAGCAGAGCGCCTTTCGAAGCGAACTGAGCCAGGTGCTGGCGTACAATCTGGAGCACACTGACCACTACCCCATCCCGCTCTTGGGCGAGCACAGTGGTGTACCACTGGCCATCCACGCCTCTTACAGTCGGGAGGAGATCCTGCCCGCCCTCGGGCAGGCAGAGGTAGGCGGCTTCGTCCCAGGGAATTTCCGCGAGGGCGTGAAGTGGTGCGAAGGTATCCAGACGGACGCGCTCCTCATCACGCTCGAGAAGGACGATAGGGACTTCTCGCCGCAGACCCGGTACAAGGACTTCGCGATGAGTCCAGACCGCTTCCACTGGGAATCGCAGAACCAAACGTCTGCTTCCTCACCCACGGGGCAGCGCTACCAGCACCACAGGGAACGGGAATCCCATGTGCTGCTCTTCGTGCGGCGCTACAAGAAGACGGACTTTGGGGGGCCTCAGCCCTGGATGCTGCTCGGTCCCGCCGATTACGTATCCCACGAGGGCAGCAAGCCCATGGGCATTGTCTGGCGACTCCAGCATCGGCTGCCCGCCGATGTCTGGACCTACTCGGCCATCGCAGCGGGGTAACGTTCATAGGTCAGCCAAGATATGGCTGGTCGCGGTGGGCCAGGAAGTGACGAAGCCGGAGCTGCTGTGTGTGGTGCATGGGGAGCTCGGCAAGTTCGTCCGGCGAGACGAACCGCAGTTCCGTGGACTCATGAGAGATCGCCAGTTGGCCGCCCACGATGCGGGCGGTGAAGCAGACGTTGAACTGTCGGCGGACCTCGCCGTCCGTGTAGGCGATGACGTGACGCGGGTCGGTGTACGTGCCGACGAGTCCGGTGATCTCCACGTCCAGGCCGGTCTCTTCCTTGACCTCACGGACAGCCGTTCCCGGTAGGGAGTCGGTCATTTCCATGCCACCGCCAGGCAGTGCCCACAGATCATTGTCTCGGCGGCGCTGGAGCAGGATGCGTCCGCTCTCGTCGGTGACGACGGCGGACGCGGCGACAACCAAGCTGTTCGGCTCGGGCGCCTCCGGATCGTCGTAGTACTCGGTCCGCGCCACGGGTCAGCCTCCCTGTACCGGCGTCGCCGTCGCCCATACGGCGTCGAAGCTCTGGGCGTAGGTGTCGAACATGCCGCCCTCGCCGTGTCGGCGCAGGTGCCAGACGGGCGCGCCGTACGCGTTCACGCCCCAGACATGGGCGTTGACCATGACTTGATCATCCGCACGATAGAGCGAGTTGTAGAGGGTCGTTCCGTGCGTCCGCACCTCCACCCCTGAGGTGCTGATGAGGGGGCGGTAGTGCAGGAGAGCAAGTCGGCAGCGGGATTCGATGCCGTGGCCGAACTTCTCTTCCTGGCCACGCTGCTGGACGTTGGGGCTGTCGGCGTCCCCGACCGCGACACGTACGGCACAGCCTTGGGCTGCTCGTTCCCGTAGAAGATCGTTGAGGCGGGGGTACGCCTCGTGGAGGAAGACGGCGGCGTACACCAGCACGTCGATTCGTTCGCGGGCCTGCGTCAGCATCTCCACGAACGTGGATACGGGGATGTCCGCGCGCTGGTCGTAGAGCGCCACGAGCTCGGGGCTGACCGCTCGGGCGGGACGCGCTTGACGGAGCGCTGGCCATAGGGCGTGCACGTCTTCTCCTAACGTTTCCGCTGCCAGGATGGCCGTGCTGCGTCGCGGCGTACGGTTGAGGTTGACCCACCTTTCAACGGACTTGGGATCTACCTCGACCTTTTCCGCGAGGGTGGCGTACGTCCAGCCTCCGGTCGCCATGACGGCACGTAGCCTCTCGTTCGGCACCTGAGTCTCTCCCCACATGTCGGGACGGCACTAGGGACGTTCTATCCGACGCGGGACGTCCTGGAGTGGGGTTTAAGGGAGGTTCCTACGTCCTGATCACAGCGGGATGATCGCGAAAGAGACTCCCGCGACCGTTGCAGGCGGCCCGGGAGCGTGGTCAACGCTGTTAAGGAGCGTCAACGTGCAAGAGCGTATCGCCCGACTCGTGGAATGGCTGCTGCAGCTGGTACTGCCCGCACCGGGCCGTCATCGCGCCGTCGGGACCCGGTCCGCCATGGCGTGTGCGGATACGCCGGCGGTTCGCACGGCACGTGTGTCTGTGGCTCACGTGTGGGTGCCGCGTGGTGGGGGCGGGGCGGGGACAAGTCTTGTCCGGCCATACGTGGTCGCCCAAGAGCGGCAATGTCGGACTGTCGGGCACGGCGTGAAGGCGGTGGCGCTATGAGCGTACGTCCCCGTCTGCTGCCGTGGCCCGGTCCCGCAGGGCAGCGGTGCTATCTGGTCTCCGATGCGGACAGCGAGGGCTACCTGTCGAAGCTTGCTGACGAAATGGAAGCGGTCCAGCTCCAGATGGGCACTGAACTCATCGGCCACGCCCGCCTGATGCTCAACGACCGGAGGGTGGACGCCCGAGAGCTCCGCTACCTTTCGAACCGTCTGATCGAAGCGCTGCAAGACGTTCTCCGGATCGCGGAGAGTCGCGGCGGGCGTATCCCAGTGCCCGACGAGGCCGAGAGTGACGGATCGGCTCAGGCGGATGAGGGGGCGCAATGAGTGAGATGTCAGGGGGCTGGCAGGTCGGTCCGGCCCCGGGACGCGGTCTGCGTCCCGGGAAAGGCGGCCTGCTTGAGCTGCCGCTTCACGTGCTCCGGCCCGGTCGCGTGTCGTTGGCGTTGCTGGTGCTGACGGTGATGGAAGCGGAGCAGTTGCACGCCGCCTTGTGTTATGCGCTCGGCGACAAGCCTGCACCCGAAGACGCGCCGGAGTGCCGTCAGCCGGTCCGTTATCCAGGTGGCCGACAGAAGTACTGAGGCCGCGCGGCGGAATCACACCGCCTGGACAGCTTCGGGGAGGTCCGGCTGGGGATCGATCGACGAACCCCGGCGCCGACGGTACCGGAGTCCTCGTCGTGCACCCGCTCGACGCGGACCGGTCATTGTTTCTCAGGCGGCTTGCAGAGAAGGGACTTGGCCAAAGTCCTGCGGCATAGGGTCGGGGCGAGGAGATCCTTCGAATGGGAGGTATCGGGATGGCTGGAGTGCCGGCAGGGGTTGTGGCTGCGGGTGGGTTGGTCGGGGGGTATT
>NZ_JAAAYH010000272.1:0-12421 GCF_018035285.1 Streptomyces sp. MK37H
CGTACCTTGCCGGGATCACGAACCCCGACCGGACTCCGACGCTCCCGACCAGGAAATACCGAACTCTGACCCTCCCGACCAGGAAATACCGCACTCCGACCCTCCCGACCAGGAAATGAGGCAGCACCCGCCATGCCCCTCCGCATCGCACTGAGCCAGATCACCACGGGCCCGGACCCGGCGTCGAACCTCGCCCTGCTGCGCGAGGAGACCCAGCGAGCGGCGGCTGCCGGGGCGCGCCTGGTCGCCTTCCCGGAGGCGGCCATGGCCTGCTTCGGCACCCGGCTCGGCCCCCTCGCCGAACCGCTGGACGGCCCCTGGGCCACCGAGGTCCGGCAGATCGCGAAGGACGCCGGGCTGGTGGTGGTGGCCGGGATGTTCACCCCGGCGCCCGACGGCCGGGTGACCAACACCCTGCTGGCCACCGGCCCGGGGGTGGAGACCTCCTACGACAAGATCCATCTGTATGACGCCTTCGGATTCGCCGAGTCCAAGACCGTGGCCCCGGGCTCCGAGGTGGTGACCTTCGACCTGGACGGCGTCCGGATCGGCCTGGCCACCTGCTACGACGTACGGTTCCCCGAGCTCTTCCGCGCCCACGCCGACGCGGGCGCGGTGCTCTCCCTGCTGCCCGCCTCCTGGGGCGCGGGGCCCGGTAAGCGCGAGCAGTGGGAACTGCTGACCCGGGCGCGGGCGCTGGACGCCACCGTATGGCTGGCGGCCGTGGGCCAGGCCGATCCGGAGGCGTCCGGCGTGACCGCCGCGACCTCCGCCCCCACCGGTATCGGCCACAGCGCCCTGATCGGCCCCGACGGCACCGTACGGGAGCGGCTGGACGCGGGGCCTGGGCTGCTGGTGGGGGAGGTGCACACCGAGGAGGTCACCGCGGTGCGCCGCACGGTGTCCGTCCTGGCCAACCGCAGGCTGGGCGGACAGTCATGAGCGAGGCTGGGCAGCGTACGGCCATGAGCGGCACCGGCGGGGCCAAACCGGAGCATGAGTTCCATCTGCCCGCCGCACCCTGGCAGCGGCCGCCGGGCGCGGCCGCGGGGGTCAGCGAACAGATCCTGGCCGCGGACGGGAGCGGCACCCACACCACCGCGCTGGTGCGCTGGGAGCCGGGGACGGACACCTCCCCGTCCGGGGTGGTCCGCCACGACGGCTGGGAGGAGGTCTATCTCCTCGAGGGGAGCATGCGCGATCTGACCCTGGAGGAGACCTTCTCGCGCGGCTTCTACGCCTGCCGGCCGCCGGGGATGCCGCATGGCCCCTGGGTCTCCGAGGAGGGCGTCACCATGCTGGTGATCACCTACCCGGAGCTCGCCGGGCGGTGACTCCCTCCGGGGATGACTCACTCCCGGATGGTGACTCACTCCCGGGTGGTGACTCACTCCCGGGTGGTGACTCACTCCCGGGTGGTGACTCACTCCCGGGTGGTGACTCACTCCCGGGTGGTGACTCACTCCCGGGTGGTGAGTCGCCCCCGGGCGGTGCCTCATCCGGCGAGCAGTACCTTCAGCGTCGACCCCAGATGGGCGCTGATCGCCGCGCGGGCCGCCTCCGGGTCCCCGGAGGCCACCGCGTCCAGGATCGCCCGGTGCTCGCCGAGCACCTCCTCCTGGCGGCCGGTCTGGGTGTAGAGGGCCACCACCCCGGCCCGGATCTGGCGGCTGCGCAGCCCGTCGTAGTGCCGGTTGAGGAGTTCATTGCCCACCGCGGCGACCATGGTCGCGTGGAAGAGGTGGTCCACGGCGATGAACTCCTTGGCCTGCTCCGGCCCCATCAGCCCGCGCTGCCGCTCCAGCAGCTCCGTCAGCTTCCCGACCGGCACCGTGCCCGCCTCGATGGTCCGCTCGGCGGCGTGGCGCTCGACGATCCCGCGCAGCTCCATCAGTTCGGAGATCTCCCGGCCGGAGAGCGGGGCGATATGCGCACCCCGCTTGGGGACCAGCTGGACCAGATCCTCGGCCGCCAGCAGGAGCAGGGCCTCACGGATCGGGGTCCGGGAGATGCCGATCCGGTCGGCGATCTCCTGCTCGGTGAGGAACCTGCCCTGCATGTCGGGATCGGTCAGCACGGTCTCCTTGAGGAACGCGTACGCCTTTTCTCGTCCGGACTGCGCTGGCACTGGGCCCCCATGCTGCTTCGCATACAACTCGTATACGAAAATTATCACGGACCGGTGGCGGCGTCGGGGAGGTCGGGTATCCAGGAGCCGTGGATGCCCGCGGGGACGCGGTGGGGCAGATCCACGGTGGCCACGGGGGCGGCCGTGATGTCCCGGGCGTCCAGGACGATCAGCGTCCCGGGCGCTGCCCGAGGCAGGGTCGGCGCTGCCCGAGGCGGGGTCGAGGATCCAGCGGTGATGCAGGGAGCCGACCAGCGGGACGGCGGCGTGACCCGACCCGGGGCGGTCCGGTGCGCGGCATGATCCCGATACGCGGCCGGTAGCCGTCGGACCGGCGATAGCGGACCGGATCCTCCTTGGGGTGTGCCGTCATGGCCCGGTTCAGCTTTCCGCCGAAGTCATGGGCGCCGACGGTGGCCGACAGCCGCAACCTGGTCGCTCATCGCGCGCCCTCCTCGCCGCTCCGGCGGGTGTCCTCGTCCGCGACCAGGACCACCTTTCCGGCGACGGTGCCGGACTCGGCCAGCCGCATCGCCTTCGCGGCGTCGGAAAGCGGAATCCTCGCCGCCACCAGTGCGGTGAACTCGCCCTTCGCTATCAGCGCCAGCACCTGCCCCAGATCGGCGCGGATCCGCCCCTGGAAGGCGGCCAGGCGCCGCCGTCCGGCCCAGAGGTTGAAGAAGTGCGCCCGTCGTCCGTTCGGCAGCAGGTTCCACAGGGTCAGCCGGGCGAGCAGCTTGAGCACCGGGGCCCGGGACGAGCCGGGGACGTCCCGGGTGGCCGCCGTGCCGTAGGAGACCAGCGTGCCGCCGCGGGCGAGCAGCCGGAAGGAGTCCACGATGCCCTCGCCGCCGATGTGGTCGAAGACCGCGTCGACCCCGCCCGGCGCCAACGCCCGCACCCGGGCGGGCAGATCCGGATCGCGGTAGTCGAGCGGGGTGGCGCCGAGGGCGTGCACCGCGTCGTGATGGCGGGGCGAAGCGGTGCCGATGACCTTGATGCCCGAGTGGCGGGCGAGCTGGACCAGGGTGGTGCCCACCCCGCCGTTCGCCCCGTGGACCAGCACGGTCATCCCGGGGCGCACCTTGGCCACGCGGTGGAGCATCTGCCAGGCCGTGATCCCGTTGACCACCACCGTCTCGGCCTCCGCCGCGTCCACCCCCTCGGGGACCTCCACCAGGTCGCCCGCGTCGACGAGGGTGTGGCTGGCCCAGCCGCCGATCTTCGTGAGCGCCGCGAACCGGCGCCCCCGCAGGGCCGGATCCACCCCGGGGCCGGTCGAGACCACCGTGCCCACCAGGTCATAGCCGGGCACGAAGGGGAACGGCGGCTGGTCGTAGTACTTCCCGCGGCGCATCTGCTGCTCCGCGAAGGAGACCCCCGACGCCTCGACGGCCACCAGTGCCTGCCCGGGACCGGGCTCGGGTCGCGGGCGGGTGCGGAGCTCGAGCCCTTCCGGCTCCACCTGACCTGGCAGAACGACTTCGGTGATCATGGCTGACCTCGTTTCGATGCGAGGAGTTCTTGCGGTTGTGAGAACTTCTAACCAAACAATGAACCTGTTACTCTCGAGGTGTCAAGTCCGAATTCGAAGACCCGCACGGGAGGCGCGTCCATGGCGACAGCACGGCGAGAGCGCTATCGCAAACAGACCCGGGAGGAGGCCAAGGCCGTGGCCCTGGCCCAGCTGGCCGAGTCGGGCACGGCGGGCATCTCGGTGAACGCGATCGCGAAGGCGATGGGGATGACCGGCCCCGCGCTCTACCGCTATTTCGCGAGCCGGGACGAGCTGCTGACCGAGCTGATCACCGACACCTACCGCGATCTGGCCGAAACCCTCGCCCAGGCCGTCGCCGACGCCGCCCCCGCCGACCGCTTCCGCGCCATGGCCCGTGCCCTGCGCGACTGGGCGAAGCGTCAGCCGGACCGCTATCTGCTCATCTACGGCACCCCGGTGCCCGGTTACCACGCGCCGCCGGAGACCACCGAGATCGCGGCCGGGCTGATGCGGACCATCTTGGACGCCTGCTCCACCGTCGGCGATGCCGATGGCGCCACCGCGAGCGGCGCCACCGCGAGCCGCGAGCAGCAGCCCCTCACCGAGCTCGAGGCCGAACTGGCGCGCCATCTCGAGGGCGTGGGCTCCTGGGTGCCCGGGGAGGAGCCCGGCGGTGAGCTGAAGGGCCGTGCGCTGCGCACCTGGACCCGGCTCCACGGCGTGATCAGCCTTGATGTGCAAGGCCAGTTCACGGGCATGGGCTTCGATCCGTCGGTCCTCTTCGAGGCCGAGATCGACGCCCTGGTGCGGGGCGGCTGAGGTGCCCCGGTCCGAGCTGCCCGCCCGGCGGGCCCGGCGCACACTGGAAGGACACCTGAGCGCGACGGGGAGCGGAGGCCGCGATGGAGCAGGGTGAGTTCGACGTGGTCGTGGAGATCCCTGAGGGGTCTCGCAACAAGTACGAGATGGATCATGAGACCGGCCGGATCCGGCTGGACCGGATGCTGTTCACCTCGACGAAGTACCCGGCCGACTACGGCTATGTCGACCACACCCTCGGCCGGGACGGCGATCCGCTGGACGCCCTCGTCACCGTCGCCGAGCCGACCTTCCCCGGCTGTGTGATCCTCTGCCGGGCCATCGGCATGTACTGCATGCGAGACGAGCAGGGCCCGGACGAGAAGATCCTCTGCGTTCCGGCCCATGACCTGCGCTATGACGGCGTGCAGGACATCGGCGACGTCCCCGAATTCGACCGTAAGGAGATCACCCACTTCTTCGAGGTCTACAAGGACCTCGAGCCCGGCAAGTCCGTCGAGGGCTCCCACTGGGAGGGCCGCGACCGGGCCTACGCCGAAATAGCCGCCTCCCGCGCCCGCGCGGCCGAAACCGGCCGGTTCCAGAGCCCCTGAGCGGGACCGGCGGCGCCGGCCCCTGAGCAGGGCCGACGCTCAGGGCGACGCCTCGCGCGGCGCCGGCACCCCGCGATCGTTCTCCGGCACCCCGCGGTCGTTCTCCGGCACCCCGCGGTCGTTCTGGAGCTCCCACAGCTCCCGGAACAGCCCCGGCGACCCCGTCAGCTCCGCGAACGTGCCCTGCTGGATCACCCGCCCCCGCTCCAGCACCACGATCCGGTCCGCCACGGCCACGTTCGCCAGCCGGTGCGTCACCAGGACCACGGCGCGGTCCTCCGCCATCCGCCGCAGCCCCGCGAAGATCCGGTGCTCTGCGCGGGCGTCCAGCGCGCTGGTGGGCTCGTCCATCACCAGCAGCCCCGCGGGCCGGTGGAACGCGCGGGCCAGCGCGATGCGCTGCCACTGCCCGCCGGACAGCTCCACCCCGCCCCACCACTGCCGGGCGAGCAGGGTGTCCAGCCCGCTGCGCAGCCCGTCCACCACCTCATGCGCCCCGGAGTGGACCGCCGCCTCCCGGACCCGCTCGTCCCCGCCGTGCGGCTGGCCGAGGGTGATGTTGTCGCGGGCGGACAGCGGCCAGTGCGCGTAGTCCTGCGGCACGACCGCCGTATGCCGCCACATCGCCTGCGGATCCAGCTCCGCCACGTCCACGCCGTCCCAGGTCACCATGGACTTGGTGGGTAGGTAGAGCCCGGTCAGCAGCTTGCTCAGGGTGGTCTTGCCCGAACCGTTCTCCCCGACCAGTGCGAGCACCTCGCCCCGCCGCACCTCGAGCGTGACCTCGTCCAGGGCCGGGGCGTCGGACTCCGGATAGGCGTACGTCAGCCCCTCGGCCCTGATGACCCGCGGCGCCGCCGGGACCAGGGCGCCGCGCCGCATCCGGTGCCCGCCAGCCCTCCGGCCAGCGCCCCCAGCACCGCGTACCGCGCGCCCGGTGCACCGCCTTGTCGGTGGCCGCGTCCACCCGCGCCCCGATGGCCCGGTACCGCTTCAGCAGGAACTCCGCCATGGTGCCGGAACGGAGCTGATCGGCGATGTCCTTATCCACCATGTACCAGCGCAGCAGCCCGAGTGTGGGCTGGTCCGCGCTGATCTCACGGCTGGTCTCGTACTGCACCCGGGCCGCCTTCATCCCCGCGATCCCCTGCGGCAGCGCGGCCAGCAGCAACAGCGGCAGCAGCGCCGGATGAGTCGTTGCAGTTGCCGTGTCCCACACAGGTCGTGTCGTATTACGGCTGGAGCGGGGCCTCGGCCCGTGTGGCGCTCCGAATCGGCATCGTGTCCCTTTATTGGCCGAGCTGCTGAGGAACATCACACGGCAGGACAGCCTGCATCGTAGCTCGGCATCGCGCTGCAGACTGGGCCCGACCCCCCGCACCGCGGCGAATGCGGACATCGGGCGACCGATGTATGACAGTTCGGAGGCGTGAACTACCGGGACAGGCACAGGTTCCGGCTGCTGATCCCAAGTCTCGGCTTCGGTCTACGTCTGCTCCGCGGACTGCTGGGCGGCCTCGCCTGCGCCGACGCTGACCAGACCTGTCTCGTAGGCGACGATGACGGCCTGGACACGGTCACGGAGTCCGAGCTTGGCGAGGATGCGGGCGACGTGCGTCTTGACGGTCGCCTCGGCCAGGTGGAGGCGGGTGGCGAGTTCGGCGTTGCTCAGTCCTCGGGCCAGCAGGCCGAGGACCTCCAGTTCGCGTGGGGTGAGCGATGCGAGGTCGCGGTGGCGGGCGGCGGTGTCGCCGCCGCGCTGGGTGAACCGTTGCACGAGGCGGCGGGTGATGGCGGGCGCGAGGAGAGCGTCGCCGGTACGGACCGTGCGGACGGCCGCGGTCAGATGCTCGGGGGTGACGTCCTTGAGGAGGAAGCCGCTGGCCCCGGCGGACAGTGCCGCGTAGACGTACCGGTCGAGGTCGAACGTGGTCAGGATGATGACGCGAGGTTGGTCGGGAGCGCCGGTGAGGATGCGGCGGGTGGCCTCCAGGCCGTCCATCTCGGGCATCCGGACGTCCATCAGGACCACGTCTGGACGTGTACGGCGGACCGCTTCAACCGCTTCGGCTCCGTTGGTCGCCTCGGCGACGACGTCGATGGCATCGGCCCTGAGGATCAACCGGAATCCGGTGCGGACCAGAGTCTGGTCGTCGGCGAGGAGCACACGCAGCGGCTCGGTCACGGTGCCTCCAAGGGGATCAGGGCCTCCACACGGTAGCCGCCGGTCAGGCGTCGGCCCGTGTCCAGGGTTCCGTCGTAGACGGCGAGGCGCTCGCGCAGGCCGATCAGGCCCCGGCCGCTTCCGGCGCCCGCGCCCGGGTGTCCACCGGTGTCGGTGACTTCCACCCGGAGCCGTTCGGGGCCGTATTCGACGGTCACGGCGGCGGTGGCGCCGGACGCGTGCTTCACGGTGTTGGTCAGGGCTTCCTGGACCACACGGTAGGCCGCGAGTTCGAGGCCGGGCGGGAGGGGACGGGGCGGGCCGGTCACGGTCAGGTCGACGGGCAGTCCGGTGTCCCGGACCCGTCCGACCAGCGTTTCCAGCTGGTCCAGGCCGGGTTGCGGGGCCAGCTCCGCCGCCGTGTCGGCCAGGTCCGCACCTCCGTCCGTTCCCTCGCCCTCGTCACCCATGGTGAGCAGCCCCATGACGTGGCGCAGCTCGGTCATGGCCGCCCGCCCGCCCGCCTCGACGGCGAGCAGCGCCTCGCCGGCCTCCTCGGCGGAGGTTTTCATGATCTTGCGGGCGGCGCCCGCCTGGATGATCATCACGCTGACGTTGTGCGTGACGACGTCGTGCAGTTCGCGGGCGATCCTGGCCCGCTCGTGCTCGACGGCCCGGCGCAGCGCCTCGGCCTGTTCGCGTTCCAGGGCGGAGAGCCGGGTGCGGCCCTCGTCGGTGCGGAGTTTCCAGGTACGCAGGCCGACGGCGGCCACGGCCATCGGGACCAGGATCAGCAGGGCGATGTATTCGTTGGGGACGATCGGTGTCACCGAGTTCCCCGACGTGCCTACCAGGACGACCGACACCGGCAGCGCCGCCAGGGTCGCCACCCTGTACGGGCTGTACACGGCGGCGCTGTAGACGGCGATGATGAACGCGTAGAAGGTCAGCCGCAGAACGCTCTGCGGTGTCGCCAGTGTCGCGGCCGTCACGACGCACAGCACGGCGAGCGGGTAGCGGCGGCGCAGCGCCAGGGCACCCGAGGCGATGACCGCGAGGGTCACCATGAAGGCCAGGCCGCCGGGGCCGGACGGGCGCGGTATGACGAACTCCACGCCGGGTGCGATCTCACGCACCACGACGTTATTGGCATTGTCGACGCCGTAGTAGACGGTGGCGATTCCGAGTACCAGTGCCACCAGCGCGTCGAACTGCCAGGCGCGCCGGGTCGGCCGCAGCGGTGGACCGCTCGGAAGCCCGGCGTTGCGGACCCTCCGGCGGGCGGCTTCCCGCAGCCGCTCCAGCGTCGTACGTGCGTCCATCACCGGATCATTGTCGCCGCCGCGCGGACCCGCGGAGTCCGTCCCGGTGGTCATTCCCACCGCACCTGATACATCGCCCGCCTACATCGCAGGGATGACGTTTCCGGGGCTCATCCGAGTGCGGTACCGCAATGGGTTCGGGCGGGCGACGCGTGCGGGCCGGGCCCGCTCCTAGCGTTCACGCAGCCAACTGCCCGTACCCAAGGAGCCTCTTCATGACCATGCCGGTGATCGAACTGCGCGAGGTGAGCCGCCGATACGACGACGGCCCGCCCGCTCTGCACGAGGCGTCACTGACCGTGCGGCCCGGCGAGGCCGTCGCGATCCTCGGCCCTTCCGGCAGTGGTAAGTCCACGCTGCTCAATCTGATCGCGGGCCTGGACCGGCCCGATATGGGAACCGTCACTGTGGACGGGGTGCGGGTGGACCAGCTGGGCGAAGCCGGGTCGGCGCTCTACCGGCGGTCGAAGATCGGCATGGTCTTCCAGTTCTTCAACCTGCTTGACGATCTGACCGTAACCGACAATGTCGTCCTGCCCGCGCGCCTCGCGGGTATGGCACGTGGCGAGGCAGACCGCCGGACGGCGGAACTCCTGGAACTGCTGGGCATCGACCGGCACGCCCGCGCCTACCCGGGGCGGCTGTCCGGCGGCGAGCGGCAGCGCGTCGCGGTGGCCCGGGCGTTGATGAACCGGCCGGCGCTGCTCCTGGCCGACGAGCCGACCGGGGCCCTGGACACGGCCGCCGGACAGGACGTCAGCAGGCTGCTCACCAGCCTCAACGCCGAGGGCCAGACCATCGTCGTGGTCACCCACGACCTGGCTCTGGCCCGGTCCTGCACGAACCGTACGGTCCGGATCGCCGACGGCCGGATCACCGAAGACGTCCGGTCGCAGGCCGTCGCCTCGGAGGCCGTCCGATGAGCGTGCTCGGAAAGGTGGTGCGCTCGGGGGTGGGACGACGCCGGGTGCAGACACTGGTGATCGGGCTCGCCACGATGATGGCGGTGGCCGCCTCCGTCCTCGGCGGATCGCTGCTCGTGGTTTCCGGCGCGCCCTTCGACGACGCCTTCGCCGAGCAGCACGGCGCGCATCTGTCCGTGCAGTTCGACGCGGGCAAGGTGAGTGCCGGGCAGTTGTCGAAGTCCAAGGACGCCAAAGGGGTGAGCAGGTCCGGCGGGCCGTTCCGTACGACGACGGTCACCCCGCGGTCGGAGGGGGCGGGCCCCGAGTGGCCGATGACCGTGGTCGGCCGGGGCGATCCCGGCCGGGACGTGGACGAGGTGGTGCTGCTCGACGGACGGTGGCCCACGCGCTCCGGCGAGATCGTGCTGTCCGCCAACTCCTCGATTTTCGCGACCATGGGCATGAGGATCGCCTTCCCCGATCTGCCCGGCGGTCCGACGCTGACGGTGGTCGGTGTGGCTCGCTCGGTCACGCAGACCGCTGATGCCTGGGTGGTTCCGTCCCAGATGCCGGCTCTCATCGCGCCCGGGAGCGGCGGCTACCAGATGCTGTACCGCTTCACCGACGCGGGCACCGCCGCGCAGATCACCGCGGGCGGCAAGGCCGTGACGGAATCCATGCCGCCAGGAGCGGCCGTCGGTGAACAGTCATGGCTCACTGTCAAGAAGACCGCTGAGCAGGACACCGCCCTCTACGTCCCGTTCCTCATCGCGTTCGGCACCCTGGGCCTGGTCATGTCGGTGCTCGTCGTCGGCAACGTCGTCGCGTCGGCCGTCGGCACGGGAACGCGCCGCATCGGCATCCTCAAGGCCGTCGGCTTCACCCCCGCCCAGGTCGTGCGGGCCTACGTGGGCCAGGCGCTGATCCCGGCCGCCGTCGGCACGGCCCTCGGTGTCCTCGCCGGCCATCTGCTCGCCGTCCCCGTACTGGCCGAGACCGAGGAGGTCTACGGCACCTCGTCCCTGACCATCGCTCCCTGGGTCGATCTGGCGGTGATCGCCGGAGTGCTCGGCCTGGTGGCGGCGACCGCTTGGGCGAGTGCCTGGCGGGCCGGCCGGCTGCGTACGGTCGACGCGCTCGCCGTCGGACGCATCGCTTCGGCGGGACGCGGCCGGTGGGCGGCCCGTCTGGCCGGACGGTTGCCGTTGCCGCAGCCGGTCGCCCTGGGCCTGGCCCGGCCCTTCGCGCGGCCCGCCCGTGCGCTGGCCATGGGCACGGCGATCCTGTTCGGCACCATCGCCGTCACGTTCACTGTGGGGATGGGCGCCTCGCTCGGCCAGGTGATGAAAGCCAGGGCCCACGACGCCGCCGATGTCGTCGTGCCCGCGCCCTTGCCGGACTTCGGACCCCGGGGCCACGCCCCCGAGAAGCAGCCCGAGGTCGATCCCGCCGCGGTCGCCGCGGGCATCGAGGCCGCCGCCGGAACCGGGAAGTACTACAGTGCCGCGACGGTACGGGCGACCGTGTCCGGCCTGACCGGCACCGTCAACGTGAACGCCTTCACCGGCGACGCCTCCTGGGGCGGCTACACCATGGTCTCGGGCCGCTGGATCGACAAACCCGGCGAGGCCGTGGTCCCGACCCCCTTCCTGGCCGCCACCGGTACCCGCATCGGCGACACCGTCACCCTGAACGGCCTGGCCGAGCCGGTCACGGTCCGGATCGTCGGCGAGGTCCTCGACCCCCGCAATGACGGCATGCAGGTCTTCACCGACGCTTCGACCCTCACGTCTGCCCATCCCGACCTGACGGAGACGAGCCATCACATCGCGGTCACCTCAGGCACCGACGTGACCGGCTACGTCGACGCGCTGAACAAGGACTTGGCACCGCTGGGGGTCACCGCTCGGGCCGGTGGGCTCGACGCCGGCGGCGACGTGGTCGTCACGCTCAACGCGCTGTCCGCGATCCTCACGCTGATGCTCGTCGCCGTGGCCGCGCTCGGCGTGCTCAACGGCGTGCTGCTCGACACCCGCGAGCGTGTCCGGGAAATCGGTATCCACAAGGCGCTCGGCATGACCCCCCGGCAGACCATCGCGATGGTCATCACCTCAGTCGCCGTGACCGGACTGGTCGCGGGCACTCTGGGCGTGCCGCTGGGCGTAGCCCTGCACGGCTGGGTCATCCCCGCGATGGGCGACAGCGTGGGGCTCCGCCTCCCCGGTTCCGTCATCGCCGTCTACCACGGGGCCGAGTTGCTCCCGCTTGCACTCGGCGGCCTGCTCATCGCCACCCTGGGTGCGCTCCTGCCCGCCGGCTGGGCCGCCAGGGCCCGAACCGCCACGGCCCTGCGCACCGAATAGGAGGTCAGGTTCAGAGCTCGTGCCTCGACCCCCACCGCAAGGAGCGGTGGGGGGGCGGTTGGCTACCAGCCTTCATCAAGGCGGCGAGCGTGTACGACCAGCAGAGACGGGTGGAAGGGGCGCATGAGTTGGGGCAGTCTCCCGGCCATGGCCCGGGTGGTGACGGGATGCTTCTCCAAGGCCATCAGCGTGGGCGGCCGGAACCGTAACTCCTCGCCGGGCCGCTCGGCCGCCGGTTCCGACGGCGGTGCCGACGGCGGTTCCGATAGTGGTTCAGATGCCTGGTCCGGGTTCTCGCTCCACCCCCAGATGCGCATGGTCGGCACCGTCAACCGCGCCACCCTCCCCGCCATCACCGGCCTCCGCGAGGGACGGGATGACGACATCGACTGGATGAACCACCTCGACCGGCGCCTGCGCGGCGCCGGCCACGGCCCCGACCACACCTATATGCGGGGCACCCTGCGGCTCGTCGTCTCCCGCGCCTACGGCAGGCCGGGCTATGTCTACATCGACGACCAGGGCCGTGCCGCCCTCCTCGCCGCCGCCCACCCGGCCACCGCCCAGGACCTGCTCTGGGAGGCCCTGGCCAGCGGCCACTTCCTCTGACATCACGCCATGCGCCCTGC
>NZ_JAAAYH010000273.1:0-12294 GCF_018035285.1 Streptomyces sp. MK37H
CCTGGCGGGGTGCGGATCGCCCGCGGCGCGGCGGGTGAGCTCGGCCAGCGGCAATTCGCGATCGGCGGCCAGCAGCACGGCGTTGCCGAAGCGGCGGCCGCGCAGCAGGGCGGGGTCGGCGGTCAGACACACCTCGGCGAACGCGGCGCGGGCGGTGGCGATCTGGGCCTTCAGATGGGCCAGCGGCGGACCGTCGGCGAGATTCGCGGCGTAGCACCCGTCGGGGCGCAGGGCGCGGCGCACCTCGGCGAGGAACTCCCCACTGGTGAGATGGGCGGGCGTACGGGCTCCGCTGAAGACATCCGCGATGATCAGATCCGCCCAGCCGTCGGGCACCTTGGCGAGCCCGGCCCGGGCGTCGGCGCCGCGCACCCGTATCCGGTCACCGGGGTCCAGCGGCAGCTCACGCCGGACGAACTGGACGAGCGGGGCGTCGATCTCGATGATCTGCTGGGTGGAGCGGGGGCGGGTGGCCGCTATATAGCGGGCGAGGGTGAAGGCGCCGCCGCCCAGATGGACCGCGTGCAGCGGGCGGCCGGGAGGGGCGGCGAGATCGGCGACATGGCCGAATCTGCGCTGGTACTCGAAGTCGAGATGGGCCGGGTCGTCGAGGTCCACATGCGACTGCGGCTTGCCGTCGAGCAGCAGCGTCCAGCCGCGCGGCCGGTCCCGGTCCGGCACGAGCTCGGCGAGCCCCCCGTCGACGGATGCGGTGACCGGCTCGGGGCTGCGCCCCCGCGCCGCTCCGCGCCCGCGCGCGGCTCGCTTGTTCGTGCCTTTCGCCATGTGTCCCAGTATGGGGCCGACCACTGACAGCCCCCCGGCTCACTGGCAGCGGTCGACGGCCTCGATCGTGCGGGCCGCCTCACCGAGCGCCGCCCGGAGCTCGGCGGGGTCGGTGGCGACCGTGTACGCCGCGTCGGGCGGCACCAGCCAGCCGGTGCCGACGCCCGGCGGGGCCTCGTTCCCGGCCGCGCCGGATTCGCTGTCTCCGGAGTCACTGTCTCCGGGTGCGGTGTCTCCGGATTCGCTGTCTCCGTATGGGGGGTCTCCGAATGCGGAGTCTCCCGTTCGGGTGTCTCCGGCCTCGGCGGGGGTGCCGGTGCCGGGGTCGATATTTATCCGGATCCCGCGTCCGGATGTCTGGGTACACGCCGAGCCCGGCAGGTCCCAGCCGTCCGCCGTGCCGGGCGGGACCAGGAAGCCGAGGGTGTCGCCGGCGTTGTCGTGCAGGACGGGGCCGAGGCCGTCGCACGCACGACGCATGATGTCCACCGCCTCCAGCCCCTGGCGGGCGGGCACGGTGACAAGATCGCAGTCCTGGCGCTGGGGGTGCTGGGCAGTCGTCCGTGAGCGGCTGGTATCCACTCCGGCCTCCCTCTTCATCGGGTAGCACCTGGTTCAACGCGCGGCGGTGTCAACGGCTACGGCCGAAGGCCGCCGTAAAGGATGGCAGTTCATGGCAGATCGTGGGCGAGACGTCACATTTGCCGGAAATCTCCGAGTGTCGTGGATCTCACAGCCGGTACGGTTCTCCCCCGCCCACCTGGCATCACCAAGGGAGAGGCTCAGATGACGCCGCTTCCAGAGCTCACGCCACCCCGGCCGAACACCGCGTTCCGCCGGCTGCGCGGACAGCTCTCGCCCTCCGAGTTCGCGGCGTCCGTGCGCCGCGCCGCCCGTGAGATCGGCGAGCAGGTCTCCTGCGACGCCCGCTATATCGGCCGTGTCGAGTCGGGGGCGATCCGCTGCCCCAACTACGCGTACGAGCGGGTCTTCCGCCATATGTTCCCCGGCCGCACCCTTACGGATCTCGGCTTCGCCTCCCGTGAGTCGGTGCGCGGCCACCAGGCGCGCGGCCCCGCGGGCCCTCCCGTCCCCGTGCCCGGCCCGCGCCCCGGGCCCTGCGAGCCCCAGGGCAAGGGGTCCGTCGACGTCTTCGAGGAGAGCGAACTGCTGCGCCGCTCGTTCATGGCCGGTGGGGCGGCGGCCGCCGCCGTGGCCGCCGCGCCCCGGGCCGGGACGCCGCCCCGGCGGGCGGGGCGGCGGGTGGGCGAGGCCGAGGCCGCCGCCGTGGAGGAGGCCGTGCGGCGGATCCGGGTGCTGGACGACCGGCACGGCGCCGACCCCCTCTACGCGCACACCGCCAAACCGCTGAGCGCCGCCTACGCGCTGCTCGACGCGGGCGGCTACAACCGCTCGATCGCCGAGCGGCTCTTCGCGGGCGCGGGCGAACTGGCCATCTCGGTGGGCTGGCTGGCCCATGACTCCGGGCGGCTGTCCGACGCCCGGTCCCATTACGCCGAGGCCCTGGCCACCGCGCGGGTCTCCGGCGACGCCGCCCTGGAGGCGCACGCGTTCTGCAACACCGCCTTCCTCGCCCGCGACGCCGGGCACCCCCGCGAGGCCGTAAGGGCGGCGCAGGCGGCCCAGCGGGTCGCCGAGCGGCTCGCCTCGCCACGGCTGCTGTCGCTGCTCGCGCTGCGCGAGGCCGGGGGGCTCGCCCGGCTGACCGACCGGGGCGGCTGTGAGCGGGCGCTGCTGCGCGCCCGGACGCTGTTCGGGCGCGGGCCCTGCGACGCCGACCCCGAGTGGATGAGCTTCTTCGGGGAGGCCGAACTGGAGGGGCTGGAGGCGCAGTGCTGGTCGGCGCTCGGCGACTGGAAGCGCGCCGTGGAGCACGCGCGGCGCGCGGTGGCCCTGCAGAACCCCCACTTCACCCGCAATATCGCGCTGTTCACCACCGAGCTGGCGAGCGATCTGGTGGCGGGCGGCGCGCCGGACGCGGCCGCCGCCTCGGCCGGCCGGGCGCTCGGCCTGCTGGACCAGGTGAAGTCGTCGCGGATCCGCCGGATGCTCGACGACACGGCCCGGATACTTCGTCCTTACGGTCGCGATGGGGTGGTCGCGGACTTCCTCGCCCGCTATGAGACGACCGCGCGCCCCGAGGCCGCCGCGCGCCCAGCGCCGGCCGGCCTCACCAGCCCGGTCTGACGCCGGTTCGGCCCCTCGATCGGGATGGCCGGTCCAATGGCCGGTTCAGTCGAGATGGCCGGTGTCGTTCCAGCGCTCGATGGCGGGCTCGCCGTACGCCCAGCCGAGCACCGACAGGGACGTGGGATCGAGCCGGATCCGGGCGGCGAAGGAGACGTCATGGCCGAGCCAACGGGCGCCCAGCGTCCGCAGGATGTGGCCGTGCGCGAAGACCAGCACATCGCGGTCGGCCGAGCGCGCCCACTCCACGACCTCGTCGGCCCGCGCCGCGATCGAGGCGATCGACTCGCCCTCGGGCACCCCGTCGCGCCAGATGAGCCAGCCCGGCCGGTTGGCCTTGATCTCGGCGGGGGTCATCCCCTCGTACCCGCCGTAGTCCCACTCCAGGAGCGCGTCCCACTCCCGCGCCCGGTCGCCGAAGCCCGCCAGCGCGCAGGTCTCCTTCGCCCGCGCCAGCGGGCTGGTGCGCACCTCGACGTCCGGGAGGCCCGCCCAGGGGCCGTGGCGCAGCCGCTCGCCGAGCAGTTTGGCACCGCGCCGCCCCTCGTCCAGCAGCGGGATGTCCGTACGGCCGGTGTGCTTCCCGGTCAGCGACCACCGCGTCTGTCCGTGCCGGGCCAGGAGGATGCGTGGGGCCATGGGGCAGCGCCTTCTTTCACCGGATCCGCACCGCCGCGCCGCCGTGCGCCATTACACGTCGCTGCCTGCGGTTTCGTGCACATCACGGGACCGGCACATGGCCGATCACCATCCCTCCATCATCGCGCACGTGATCGGCAGGCAACCTCCGGGTCACTCCTGGCGTCTTCCAGGCTGCGCGCGAGTCCGCCAGGCGGTCCCGACAGTGGGCGCGCTCGCGGATGGGGGCGGTGCGTAGGCCGCTTCGCCTACACCGTACGGTTGACCGCGCGCCTTTTCCTGGCCGCCTGAACTTTGGAGAGCGTCCGAATGCCCCACACCGTGCCCCGTGCCGGAGCAGCACAGGGCAGTCGGCCCCGTTGGTGGACCGAACTGCCGCTCATAGCGGTGGTGTACGCCGCGTACTCGGCCGGTCGGCTCCTGGCCCGCGGCGATGTGTCCACCGCCGTCGATCACGGTCTGGCGATCCTCCATTTCGAACAGCGTCTGAACATCGACTTCGAGTCGCCGCTGAACGACCTCTTCACTGCCAACGCGGTCATAGGCATACCGGCGGACTTCGCCTACGCCTCGCTGCATTACGTCCTCACCCCGGCCATCCTGATGTGGCTGTGGAAGCGCCGTAAGGCGTCGGACTACCGCTTTCTGCGCACCTGGCTGCTGGTCTCCACGGTCATCGGGCTCATCGGCTTCACCCTGCTGCCGACGTGCCCGCCACGGCTCCTGGACGCGAGCCACGGCTTCGTGGACACCATGGCGCAGTACGGGTCGTACGGCTGGTGGGGCGGCGACGCCAGCGCACCGCGCGGGCTCGGCGGGCTGACCAACCAGTACGCGGCGATGCCCAGCCTCCACGTGGGATGGGCGCTGTGGTGCGGCGTCGCCCTGTGGCGGCACGGACGCTCGGTGTGGGCCAAGGTCGGCGCGGTCGGCTATCCGCTGGCGATCACGCTCGTGGTGATGGGCACCGCCAACCACTACTTCCTGGACGCGGCCGCCGGCGTCGCCACCATGGGGCTCGGGGCGCTGCTGGCGGGCCCGGCGCTGCGGCTCACGGAGGCCCTGCGCACCCGCCTGCGCCCGGCTCAGGAGGCCCCCGTCGCCTCCCGAAACGCGGGTGTGCCCGCGAATGTCGGTGACAAGTGCGAGACTTCGGCGCGTGAACGGGAACGGATCCCCCGACAGCAGGACAGGGGCGCGGACAGGCAACGCACCGACGGTGCCGCGGACGACGGCGGCCGGGGAGCCGGTGCCGGTACGGGCGGCCGGGGCGCCACGGACGACGCGGCCTCCACGGCAGGCGACGGGACTCCGGCAGCGGCTCGCTGAGCTGCGCGGCCCGGCCACCGCTCCCCGTCCGATGGACGCCCGAGCGCTGGCGGCACTGGCCGCCAACCCGGGCTGCCGCCGCCGTGCGCTGCTGGACGGGGCCGGGGTCGACAAGGGTGCGCTGGCGCAGGCCCTGGGGGCTCCCGCGAACTTCGGTCAGTCGCAGTTCGCGCATCAGCGCGGCAATTCCTTCGAGGCCCGGGTCAAGGCCGACGGCGGCGCGGATCTGGTGCGGCTGCTGCACGAGCGGCTGCGCGACGGCTCGGAGCCGCCCGGCCCCGGCGCCGTCACGACCCCCGATCTGACCGCGTCCGGGCCACAGGGCCGCACGGCCCGTACGGCGCTCGCGCTGCGGGAGGCCACGGAGGCGGGGCGCTGGGCGCTGCTGGACCATCCGATGGTGAGCCTGGACGTCGCGGGCTCGCCCGCCTTCCTGGAGCCGGACGCGGTCGTGGTGCACCCCGACGGGTCGTGGACGGTCATCGAGATCAAGTCCTTCCCGATGGTGGACGGCTCCGCCGACCCGGCCAAGGTGGGCGCGGCCGCCCGGCAGTCGGCGGTCTACACGCTGGCGCTGGAGCGGGTGGCGGCGATGATCGGCGAGCCGGAGGAGGGCGGCGGCGACGCGACGGATCCGGCGGAGGCTGCGAACAGGGCGGACCGCGCTCCCGTGCGGGCCCGGGTGCGGTATCAGGTGCTGCTCGTCTGCCCCAAGGACTTCTCCAACCTGCCGACCGCCGAACTGGTCGATGTGCGCAAGCAGCTGGCGGTCACCCGGCGGCAGCTGGACCGGCTGACACGGATCGAGGAGATCGCCGCCGCCCTCCCCGAGGGCACCACCTTCGACCTCCGGCTCACCGACGACGGCCGCATCCCGACCCGGCCGGTCGAGGAGCTCACGGCCGCCGTGGACGCGGTGGACGCGGCGTACGCGCCGGAGTGCCTGTCCACGTGCGAGCTGGCCGCCCACTGCCGGACGCGGTCCCGCGCGGCGGGACAGGTCGAGGCGCTGGGCCGTGGCGTCCGGGGCGAGCTGGGCGGGCTCACCACCGTGGACGCCGTCCTTACGGCCGCCATGAACGGCCCCGCCGACGAAGCGCCCACCGGTGACCCCGCCGTGGACGCCCTGCGCCGCGCGGCGGCCCTGCGCGCCGAGGCGCTCGCGTCCCGCCCCGAGGCGGTGGCATGTCGCTGATCACCACCCTGGCCCGGATGGAGGCGGTCCGGGAGGGGCGGGCCCAGCCCCTGACCACCGTGCGCCACCGCCATCTGTCGGAGCGTCCGCTGGCGTTCGTCCCGCTCACCACCGCCGGTGAGGCGGGGGCGCCGCTCGGGGCCCTGGTGGGCACCGACCGGGACGCGCCACGGCTGCTGATCGTGGCCCAGCCGCGCGACCGCGACCTGCGGTTCGCGTTTCTCGCCGAGCTCGCCGAGGAGATCCAGCCGTATCTGGACTCGTACGGGGACGAGGTCGAGCTGGAGGAGCGCAAGGAGACCGATCCGGAGACCGGTAAGAAGGTGCCGGTCCAGGTCGAGCTCTGTCAGGACGCGCCGCAGCTGCTGGTGCCCAGCGCCGCGGGCGTGGCGTTCGTACGGCTGCTGGGCCGGTCGATGCGGTTCCGGCGGACCGCCGAGCAGGACCCGGAGACGCCCTTCCCGGCGCCCGCGCGGGTACCGCTGCTGGGGCGGTGGCTGACCCACTACGGGGAGCGGGCGCGGGTGCCCGGCTCCTGTCTGCTGCTGTCGCTCACCGAGCTGCTGAGCCGTCACTGGGCGACCGGGCAGAGCAATCTCGAGGATCAGCACCTGGGCTCGCTGCTGGCCTGGATCGACCCCCCGGAGGGCGTGCCGGGGGCGGAGGCGGCGCTGCGGGCGGAGTCGGAGCGGGACGAGGACGGCCGGCTGCGCTGCCCGCCCGCCGGCCCGGCCACCGACCCCGCCTTCGACAACAAGCTGCTGGCCCCGGCGATGTCCCGCTACGACGCGGCGCGTACCGAGGCGTCACAAGGCGTGGCCGGGGGCGCGGCGCGGCTGCGGCTCGCCGAGGCGGAGCTGCGCGGGCTGATCGAATCCCAGCTGCGGCCCACCTGGGACGCGCTGTGGCACGGGGTGGATCTGCTGCGCGCCCTCCCGGAGGGCGCGCGGGTGGCGGACCGCTGGAAGCGGGACCGCTGGTCCTACACCGGCCACCGGGACCGGGTCCGGGCCGGGGAGCCACCGCAGCCCAAGCTGGACGACGCGGTGACGGCGGCGCAGAAGCTCGCCGCGCGCGAGACCGCGCAGGCCCAGCTGGACGCCCATGAGGCGCTGGACGATCCGCTGGTCATGGCGGGGCGGCGGCTGGCCGGTGAGGCGTTCGCGGGCGAGGTGATCGATGTGGAGATGGTCTGGTCGGACGCGAAGGTGCCGCGCCCGCGCCCGCTGGTCACGATCCGCACCGAGGACCGTCCGCACCTGGCCGAGCGGGTCAAGCTGCACCGGGTCACGGCCGACGGCAGGGCGCAGAGCGGGGAGTTCGCCGGTCTCGCGGACATGGACGGTGCTGACGCGTCCGACGAGGCCGGCGGAGCCGATGTCGTGGACGGCCCGGGCGATGCGCATGGCCCAGGTCATGCGCTGGTGGTGCGGCTGACCGGCGGGATGGGCCGGGGCAAGCAGCCCGAGCCTGGCACGGTGCCCGAGAAGGGCGACCGGGTGTGCTGGACGCTGTTCGAGCACGCCCCGCGCGGCGGCCCCGAGCTGCCCGACGCGGAGAGCACCCCCTGGACCCACGGCGGCCCGCCGGACGCCGCCGCCCCGGCCCAGGGCCCCCAGCCCGACCCGATGACCGAGGAGGACTATCTGTGATCGGCGCGGACCCGGCCGCCGCCGCGGCCCACCCGGGCCGTGCCCGCGCGGGCGAGCCGTTCGACCCGTCGGCCGCCGCGGCGCGCGCCACCGAGGCGATCCTGCACGACACGCTGCACGGAGCGGACCGCGGCGTCGTCGTGGACTCCCCGCCCGGTGCGGGCAAGTCGACGCTGGTGGTGCGGGCGGCGCGGGAGCTGGCCGCCGCCGGGCGGCCGCTGATGGTGGTCGCGCAGACCAACGCCCAGGTGGACGACCTGGTGGACCGGCTTGCCACGGCGGACCCCGACCTTCCGGTGGGGCGGCTGCACAGCAGTGATCCCCATCCGTACGACCCGGTGCTCGACGGTCATGAGTCGGTACGCGCCTCCGCGAAGATCGCCGACCTCGCCGGGCTCGACATCGTGGTCTCCACGGCCGCGAAGTGGGCGCACATCAGACACGTCGAGCCGTGGCGGCACGCGATCGTGGACGAGGCGTACCAGATGCGCTCCGACGCGCTGCTGGCGGTCGCCGGGCTGTTCGAGCGGGCGCTGTTCGTGGGCGACCCCGGGCAGCTGGACCCGTTCAGCGTGGTGGGCGCCGACCAGTGGGCGGGGCTTTCGTACGACCCGTCGGCGAGCGCGGTCACCACTCTGCTCGCCCACAATCCGCGGCTTCCGCAGCACCGGCTGCCGGTCTCCTGGCGGCTGCCCGCCTCGGCCGCGCCGCTGGTCTCGCACGCGTTCTATCCGTACACGCCCTTCCGCAGCGGCACCGGCCACGGCGAGCGGCGGCTGAGCTTCGGGGTGGCCTCCGACGGCTCGGGCCCTGACCGGGTGCTGGACGAGGCCGCCGCGTCCGGCTGGGGGCTGCTGGAGCTGCCCGCCCGGCGCACTCCGCGCACCGACCCGGAGGCGGTGGCGGCCGTGGCCCAGGTGGTGCGGCGGCTGCTGGACCGGGGCGCGGTGGCGGTCAGTGAGCGGTCCGACGAGCCGCAGCCGGTCGCGGCTGACCGGATCGCGGTGGGCACGGCGCACCGGGACCAGGCGGCGGCGGTCCGGGCGGCGCTGGCGGGGCTCGGGGTCTCCGGCGTCACCGTCGACACCGCCAATCGCCTCCAAGGGCGTGAGTTCGATGTCACGGTCGTGCTGCACCCGCTGTCGGGGCGGCCGGACGCCACAGCCTTCCACCTGGAGACGGGGCGGCTGTGCGTGCTGGCGTCGCGGCACCGGCAGGCGTGTGTGGTGGTGTGCCGGGCGGGGGTGGCCGAGCTGCTGGACGAGCATCCGTCCACGGAGCCGGTGCAGCTGGGCGTCACGGTGAAGTTCCCGGACGGCTGGGAGGCCAACCACGCGGTGCTGGCGCACCTGTCCGAGCACCGGGTGGCATGGCGGCCGTAAGGGCGTGAGGGCGCGTTCCCGGTGGCCGCACGGTGCGTCACCGGGGTGAGAGGTGCGGCCATGGTTCAGGGCGCGGCGAGGTGGGGAGAGACCCCAGGTCGGCGGCGTACGGCGGGGGCGCCCTTGCCCTACGCGCGACAATGGAGACGACAAGACCCGCGAACCGTACGTGCCTCACGAGCCAGTACGTGTCTCACGAGCCAGGAGGAGAGATCACATGCCCGAGCCGGATTCGGCTCACGGCCGGCACGGCTCCGCGCCCCGGCGGCTGAAGCCCGCGCCCCTGCTCTTCGAACCGGCCGCCGCCGCGTCGGACGAGGCGCACTTCTTCGACCTGGAGTCGATCGAAGACCCGCGTGAGCTGCTGTCCCGCTCGACGGAGCTGGTGCTGGCGTTCCGCGCGGCGACGGACCGGGCGATGGAGTTCCAGGCGATGGCGGCCGCGCAGCTCGCCGACCCGAGGCGGTTCGATCGGCTGACGCCCGCCGTGATCGCCGAGCGTGCCGAGTGGACCGAGGATTACGCCAAGAAGATGGTCGAGTTCGGTCGTGAGCTGATGCGGGGCGGCGAGGTGCTGGACTGACGGCAGGCGTGAGCCCGGGGCATATGCGAGCGGAAGGTACCCGATGCCGCCATCCGATGTCCCGGTTTCGTCTCATCTCTCTACACCGTCATCGCCGACGGTAAAGGTGGAAACATGAGCAGATCGCCGCAGGACTCACTTCACACCGCCGCCTTCGTCACCCCGGCAGGCGCGGACTGGCTCGCCTCGGCCAGCGCCTCCCCGCGCGGTGTGCAGGCCCTGTGGGCCGCTGCCCCGACCGCCCCGGTGACGCTGCCGTGCGGCACGGCGTTCGACGTGATCAGCATGGACGCGCTCTTCGGCCGCCGGGTAGTGAGCCGGTTATGGACCGACGGCCCCGGCACCGGACCGGTCGCGGCCCAGGGCGGCCGGGTCATGCTCTTCGCCACCCCGGGGACCGCCCAGCGGCTGCCCGCGCTGCTCGGCTGGGAGGAGTGGGGCGCGGCCGCTCCCCCGCTGCTCTGCTACGGCCGGGGCGACGCGGTGACCGTGCCGCCGCTGTTCCCGCCGGACCCCGGTCCACAGGAGGCGGCGCCCCTGGAGCGCGATACCCCGGAATCCGGCGCCAGGAAGCCCGGCGCCCGGGAGTCCCGGGCCGCGGAGTCCGGAACCCGGGAGTCCACCCCGATGCCGTCGCCGCGCTGGCTGGTCGCGCCCGATGTCCGCGGCCCCTGGCTGCCCGGCCCCGAGGTGCTGCTGTGGGCGTGTGTGAGGGCGGCCCGCGCCGCCGGTGGTGATCTTGTCAGCACGGCTGTGACCAGCGCACCCGCCGCCTTTCCGGGCTGAAACTTATCGATTTTCACTCCGTGGCGTCCGGGTGCTAAGGTCTCCTACGTCAGCAGGCGCCGCTAGCTCAGTTGGTTAGAGCAGCTGACTCTTAATCAGCGGGTCCGGGGTTCGAGTCCCTGGCGGCGCACAGACAGTGAAAGGCCCCTCACTTCGGTGGGGGGCCTTTCGCGTACCCCGTCGGCACAGGACGCGCATGACGGCCCTCACACCGCGGGGCCCGTGAGCCGGGTGACCGCCCGCACCGCATTGTCCGGGCCGGGCATCGCGAGCGCCTCCCGGCGCAGGACGTGCGCCGCCACGGCGTACGAGGGCTGCTCCAGCAGGGCGAACAGATCCAGGGCCAGCCGGGCGCCCGCCGCCCGCGCCCCGGGCCGGGTGGCGTCGAGGGCGCCGGCGGGCAGATACATCCCGGCGCCCGCCCGGGCCAGCCGCGCCCCGTTCAGCTGATGCTCCAGGCGGGGCGCGACGACCAGCTGCGGCACCCCGGCCATGGCGGCGGCCAGCACCACCGCGCCCCCGCCCTGGTGGAGCAGCGCCCGGCAGCCCGGCAGCACCCGGTGCAGCGGCCCGGCGGGCGGCCGCCCCTCGGCGGCGCTTCCGACCCGGACGACCTCCACGCCCCGCGCCTCGGCGGCCCACAGCGCGGCCCGTACGGCGTCCGGCGGGCCACCGGCGTCGTCCCACGCCGCGCACACCCGCACCGGCCCGGAGCGCCTGGGGCCGCCGCTCGGTCCGCGCCGCCCGTTCGACGCGGCGGTGTGGCGCCCGGGGTGCCCGGGGTGCCCGGGGTGCCCGAGGTGCCCGGGGTGCGCCCCGGCGCGGCGGGCCTCGTACGGCGACGGCGTCTCATCCGGCGGCGTCCCGTCGTGCGGCACGAAGCGCACCGGCAGCCGCCGCGCCCGCGAGGGCAGCGCGAGGCTCGGCGGGCAGGGGTCGAGCCACAGGTCGGGCTCGCGCGCCGGATCGGCGCCGTAGCGCCGCATCAGCCGGGCGTAGCCGGGCAGCGGCGGCCCTTCGAGCCGCTGCCGGTCCAGCCGCAGGACGGCCGCGCTCCCCCACAGCTGACCGACCGCGGGCACCCCCAGCGCCCCCGCGGCCACCGTGCCCGCGTACGCGCCCGCGTCGTGCACCACCAGCTCCGGCTGCCAGCAGCGGGCGAAGGCCACCAGGCCCTGGGCCATCGCCTCGGCGATCCGCACCTGCCGGTCGCCGCAGGCGCGCAGCACGCCGTGCTGCTCCGGGGTGAGCGCGGCGGGCCGCACCGGCCAGTCCGTGGGCCAGATGCCACGCGGGCGGTGCGCTGCGTCCGGCGGTCTGACCACCGCCGTGGGCAGGGCGCCGATCTGCACCGGCACCAGGCCGGTCCGGGCGACGGCCGCCGCGCACTCGGACGGCACCGCGACCCGCACCTGGTGCCCGGCCTCGAGCAGGGCGCGGGCCAGCGGCACCATGGGGACGAGATGGGCGCCCGAGGCCCAGGTCGTGAACAGGACGCGCATGGTCACCTCCCGCAGAGGTCGAGCCGGCCGGACAGCCCCGTCCGGCCGATGGACATGACACCGAGCCGACCCCGCGCATCCCCCGGCGGGGCTCAGGTGCGCCCCGCGAGTGTCAGCGTCTCGCCCGTGATCGCGCCGTTGGCCGCCGAGCACAGGAAGACGAGAGCGCGGGCGATGTCCTCGGGGCTGGTCGTGGGGCCCCCGGGGGTCGTGGAGCCCTCGAGGGTCGTGG
>NZ_JAAAYH010000274.1:0-12240 GCF_018035285.1 Streptomyces sp. MK37H
TAAGAGCCGAGCACCTTGTCGCGGTTCTTCGCGGGCGGCTGACCGCCGTCGAAGCCCGCCGCGATCACGGTGACCCGGACCTCGTCACCGAGCGCGTCATCGATCACCGCGCCGAAGATGATGTTGGCCTCGGGGTGGGCGGCCTCGCTCACCAGCTGGGCGGCCTCGTTGATCTCGAACAGACCGAGGTCCGAGCCGCCGGAGATGGAGAGCAGCACGCCCCGGGCGCCGTCGATGGACGCCTCCAGCAGCGGCGAGGAGATCGCCATCTCGGCCGCGGCCACCGCGCGGTCGTCACCGCGGGCCGAGCCGATGCCCATGAGCGCCGATCCGGCCTCCGACATCACGGACTTGACGTCCGCGAAGTCGAGGTTGATCAGACCCGGGGTGGTGATCAGGTCGGTGATGCCCTGAACACCCGACAGCAGCACCTGGTCGGCCGACTTGAACGCGTCAAGCACGCTCACCTGACGGTCCGAAATGGACAGCAGCCGGTCGTTCGGGATCACGATGAGGGTGTCGACCTCGTCCCGCAGACCCGCGATGCCGTCCTCCGCCTGATTGGCGCGGCGGCGGCCCTCGAAAGTGAACGGACGGGTGACCACACCGATCGTCAGTGCGCCCAGCGAGCGGGCGATGTTCGCGACCACCGGGGCACCGCCGGTGCCCGTGCCGCCGCCCTCACCCGCCGTCACGAAGACCATGTCGGCCCCCTTGAGGACCTCCTCGATCTCCTCGCGGTGGTCCTCGGCGGCCTTACGGCCGACGTCGGGGTTGGCGCCGGCTCCCAGGCCCCGGGTGAGCTCGCGACCGACGTCCAGCTTGACGTCCGCGTCACTCATCAGCAGGGCCTGCGCATCGGTGTTGATCGCGATGAACTCGACGCCCTTGAGCCCGACCTCGATCATCCGGTTGATGGCATTCACGCCACCGCCGCCGATGCCGACGACCTTGATGACTGCGAGGTAGTTCTGCGGTGCTGCCACGTCGAAGGCCTCTCGCCTCGAGTTACGTGTCGTCACCCCGCTGTTGCCGCGGTGCGCCGACTGATGCCGAATGGGACGGTTCCGATTGCCGACCCCAACCCTAACGCTGAAGTTTAGGGTTACCAGTGCCTCTGTTTCCCGGACTCTTCGGAACAGGACACTAAGTCGACAAGTGGCGCGCGTTCAATGAACACGCCGAACCTCCCGCTTTTCTTTTCACCCTATGTGATCACCCTGTGGGCTAGCCAACCAGGGTGCTGGCCTGCCGCTATCCACGTCAACTGCGAGACACCGCGGGGGCACTCGGCGCTTGGACGTCGTAGTGGTCGGCGTCCGGCCGCGCTTTCATCAGGGCGGTGAGCGCCTTCGCCTTCGCCTCGCCGCGCTCTCCGCTCCCCCAGGCGATGGTACGGCCCCCGATGAGCTCCAGGGTGATCGAATCGTACGAGCGGACGCGGAGGGAACGGGTGTCCTGGCGGACCTTCTCAGGGAGTTGGGTGACCACCCGGACCGCCTCGCGGCGCAGTCCGGTCGGGCCGAAATGGCGCGAACTCGGCGACCGATCCGGCTCCATTTCCAGCAGCGGAACCCCCTTCGGACGCTTGCTCAGGGTGGAGAACCGGACTCCCGTGGCGTCCACTTCATGGAACTTCCCGTCCTCTTCGACAATGGCTTCGGGCCTGCGTTCCGTCACTACCAGACTGATGGTGTGCGGCCATGACCGGGATACGTCCACTTTCGCAATCCGCTTCAGCCGCTCGCGCACACGATGTTCGATCGCTCCGGTGTCCACCGCCACCAGAGGGGTGTTCAGGGATACGTCGGCGGCGTCGCGCACGTCCTCGGCGGTGAGGACGGTGGTGCCGGCGACCCGCACCCGCTCGGCCCGCAGCCAGCTCGAGCCGTAGAGCAGCCAGACGGCCCCGGCGCCGAGCAGGGTCACCGCCACCACCGTCACCAGCAGGGTGCGGCGGCCGGGCGGCCGGAGCCTACGGCGCACCCGGAGGAGGCGTGGGGGCGGGCCGGACGGAGTCGTCCCTCGTGCACCGCGCTCGGCGGTCGACGGTCCGGCCACGCTCCCTGCCTCCTCACGCCTGGCGGCGTGCGCTGATCGCCTCGTACACCATGCCGACCAGCAGCTCGTCGGCGTCCCTGCGGCCGAACTCGGCGGCGCGCCGGGACATCTCGTACAGCCGGTGCGGGTCGCCGAGCACCGGCAGCACATTGCTCTGCACCCACTCGGGGCTCAGCTCGGCGTCGTCGACCAGCAGCCCGCCGCCCGCCTTGACCACCGGCTGGGCGTTGAGCCGCTGCTCGCCGTTGCCGATCGGCAGCGGGACGTAGGCGGCGGGGAGCCCGACGGCGGACAGTTCGGCGACGGTCATCGCGCCCGCGCGGCAGAGCATCATGTCGGCCGCGGCGTACGCGAGGTCCATCCGATCCACATACGGTACCGGGATATAGGGCGGCATTCCGGGCATGTTGTCCACATGCGGCAGTTCATTTTTCGGACCGACCGCGTGGAGCACCTGGATCCCGGCGCGCTGGAGGAACGGCGCCACCGTCTGGACCACCTCGTTGAGCCGCCGCGCGCCCTGGGAGCCGCCGGAGACCAGCAGCGTCGGCAGGTTCTGGTCGAGCCCGAAGGCCGCGCGGGCCTCGGGGCGGACCGCGGCCCGGTCGAGGGTGGCGATGGAGCGGCGCAGCGGGATGCCCACATAGCGGGAGTTGCGGAGCTTGCTGTCCGGGGTGGAGACCGCCACGAAGTGGGCGTAACGGGAGCCGATCTTGTTGGCGAGGCCGGGGCGGGCGTTGGCCTCGTGGACGACGATCGGCACGCCGAGCCGCTTGGCCGCCAGGTAGCCGGGCAGGGCCACATAGCCGCCGAAGCCGACGACGCAGTCGGCCTTGGTGCGCTCCAGGATCTGCTCGGCGGCCTTGATGGTGCCGCGCAGCCGCCCGGGGACGGTGATCAGTTCGGGGGTGGGCTTGCGCGGCAGCGGTACGGCCGGGATGAGCCCGAGCTCATAGCCGCGCTCCGGTACGAGCCGGGTCTCGAGCCCGCGCTCCGTGCCGAGCGCCGTGATCCCCACGGTCGGGTCCTGCCTACGCAGGGCGTCCGCGAGGGCGAGCGCGGGCTCGATGTGGCCGGCGGTCCCCCCACCGGCGAGTACGACATGCACCGAAATTCACCGCTCTCCGGACGGCCGCCTCTTGACGGGCCGTCTCATCGTCTTCCGTCTCACCCGAGCCAGCTTCTTCCGCAAAGCAGGCTGCCGCATGGCCAGCGCCGCCCGCGCACCGGGCTCAGCCCGTGCGAAGGCGATCAGCAGGCCGACGGCGAACATGGTCGGCAGCAGAGCGGACCCTCCGTAGGAGAACAGCGGGAGCGGAACACCCGCGATCGGCAGCAGACCGAGCACCGCGCCGATGTTGACCACGGCCTGGGCCGTGATCCAGGTGGTCACACCTCCCGCGGCGTACCTCACGAAGGGGTCCTCCGTGCGTCCGGCCACGCGGATACCCGCATAGCCTAGAGCCGCGAAGAGAACGAGAACCGACAGCGTCCCCGCCAGGCCGAGTTCCTCCCCGGTAATGGCGAAGATGAAGTCAGTATGCGGTTCGGGTAGTTCGCCCCATTTCTCCATACTTGCCCCGAGTCCTGAGCCGAACCATCCGCCGTTGGCGAGCGCGTAGATCCCGTGCACCGCCTGCCAGCACTGATCGTGCGCACCGGGCTCGGTGGCACCGATGCAGGCGAGCCGGGACATCCGGTTGGCGCTGGTCTTGATGAGCAGCAGGCCGATGACCCCGGCGAAGGCCAGGACGCCCGCGAAGAGCCGGGTGGGGGCGCCGGCCAGCCACAGCAGGCCGAAAAGGATCGCAGTGAGAATGATCGCGGTGCCCATGTCCCCGCCCAGCATGATCAGGCCGAGCAGCATGCCGGTCGCGGGCACCAGCGGGACCAGCAGGTGCTTCCACTGGGCCAGCAGCCGCTTGTCCTGTTTGCGGGCGAGAAGATCGGCGCCCCACAGGACGAGCGCGAGCTTGCCGAACTCGCTGGGCTGGAGCAGGAAAGGACCGCCGAATGAGATCCAGTTCTGGTTGCCGTTGACCGCGATGCCCATGCCCGGGACCTGCACCAGACACATCAGGAAGACCGAGACCGCGAGCAGCGGATAGGCGAAGGCGCGGTGCAGTTTGATGGGCATCCGCACGGCGAGCAGCATCAGCGCGCCGCCGAGCGCGGCGGCGAAGAGCTGTTTGCGGAAGAAGTACGACGGTGAGAGCCCGGACTGCAGCGCCTTGATCTGGGAGGCGGAGTAGACCATGACCAGCCCGAGCACCAGGATCAGCAGCGAACCGCCGAGCAGCAGGTAGTACGCGGTCAGCGGCCGGTCCCAGGCCCGCCTGACACGCTGCTGAAGCCCGCGCAGGGCTTCAGGGACGTTCACCCTTGGCGGGCGGCGCGGAGGCCGGGAGGCGCCCGCCGTGCCGCGCGGGCGGGCCGGTGACGCCGCCCGGCCCTTGCCCCGTACGGCCTCCCGCAGCCGTGGGGCGCCGCCCGAGCGCGGCACCGGGCGGCCGGTGCCGGGGCGGGCCGTCCGGGAGCGCGGGGCGGCGGGCTGGTCAGGCGTCATGTCGTGTCCCCTCCGGTTTCCCCGCGCGGGCGGTCCTCGCGGGGGACCGGCGGGCTACTGATCGTCCGGGACCCGGCCGGAGGCCAGGTCATGAACCGCCGCGGCGAAGGCGTCGCCCCGCTTGTTGTAGTTGGTGAACATGTCCATCGAGGCACAGGCCGGGGCCATCAGGACGGTATCGCCCGGCCGGGCGAGCCGCGCCGATTCGCGCACAGCCGCAGCCATCGCCCCAGTGTCGGTCCGGTCGAGGTCCACGACCGGGACATCTGCTGCGTGTCGCGCGAGCGCTTCCCGGATCAGGGCGCGGTCGGCGCCGATCAGCACCACGCCGCGCAGCCGCTTGGCCGCCGTAAGGACGAGCTCGTCGAAGGTGGCCCCCTTGGCGAGGCCGCCCGCGATCCACACGATGTGCTCATAGGCGCCCAACGACGCTGCCGCGGCATGGGTGTTGGTCGCCTTGGAGTCGTCGACGTAGGCCACGCCGTCGACATCCGCCACATGCTCCACCCGGTGCGGATCGGGCCGGAAGGCGCGCAGCCCGTCCCGTACGGCCGTCGGCGGGACGCCGTAGGCGCGAGCCAGGGCGGCCGCCGCCAGGGCGTTGGCGATGTTGTGCGGGGCCGGCGGGTTCACGTCGGAGACCTCGGCCAGTTCCTGGGCCTGCTTCTGCCGGTCCGCCACGAAGGCCCGGTCGACGAGGATGTCCTCCACGACGCCGAGCTGGGAGGGGCCCGGGGTGCCGAGGGTGAAGCCGATCGCCCGGCAGCCCTCCTCGACGTCGGCCGCGCGCACCAGGTCCTCGGTGGCGGGGTCGGCCACGTTGTAGACGCAGGCCACCTGATTGCCCTCGTAGATCCGGCCCTTGTCGGCCGCGTAGGCCGCCATGGAGCCGTGCCAGTCGAGGTGGTCGGGGGCGAGGTTGAGCACCGCCCCGGAGTGGGCGCGCAGCGAGGGCGCCCAGTGCAGCTGGTAGCTGGAGAGCTCGACGGCCAGCACGTCGTACGGCTCGTCGCCCAGCACGATGTCCAGGAGCGAGACGCCGATGTTGCCGACGGCGGCGGTGCGCAGCCCGGCCGCCTCCAGGATGGCCGCCAGCATCCTTACGGTGGTCGTCTTGCCGTTGGTGCCGGTGACCGCGAGCCAGGGCGGGGCGTCTTTCCCGCGCAGCCGCCACGCCAGCTCCACATCGCCCCAGACGGGCACGCCCGCCTCGGCGGCGGCCAGGAAGAGCGGGCTGGTGGGCTTCCAGCCGGGGGTGGTCACGATCAGCTCGGTGCCGTCGGGAAGGGTCTCCCCGTCGCCGAGGCGGACGGTGATGCCCAGCGGCTCCAGTTCGGCCGCCTGGGCGCGCTGCGGTTCGCCGTCGCTGCCGTTGACCACGGTCACCGAGGCCCCGAGGCCCCGCAGCGCACGCGCTGCGGGGACCCCGGAGACGCCGAGTCCGGCGACGGTGACCTGCCGTCCGGCGAGGTCGGACACGTCGGGGGAGGCGGCGCCGGACGTCACGAGGCCCGCCACCCCGCGTAGAAGAGGCCGAGGCCGACGATCACGCACATGCCCTGGATGATCCAGAACCGGACCACCACAAGGACTTCGCTCCACCCCTTGAGTTCGAAGTGGTGCTGGAGCGGTGCCATCCGGAAGACCCGTCGTCCGGTCGTCCGGAAGGAGCCGACCTGGATGACCACGGACATGGTGATCAGGACGAACAGTCCGCCGAGGAGGGCCAGCAGCAGCTCCGTACGGGAGCAGATGGCGAGGCCGGCGAGCGCGCCGCCGAGCGCGAGCGAACCGGTGTCACCCATGAAGATCTTGGCGGGTGAGGTGTTCCACCACAGGAAGCCGAAGCACGCGCCCATCAGAGCGGAGGCGACGACGGCCAGATCGAGCGGGTCACGGACCTCGAAACAGGACGCCGGGTTGGTGAGGGTCTGCGCGTTGGCGCAGGACTCCTGGTACTGCCAGACGCCGATGAAGGTGTAGGCGCCGAAGACCATCACGGAGGCGCCGGTGGCCAGACCGTCGAGACCGTCGGTGAGGTTCACGCCGTTCGACATCGCCAGGATCATGAACAGCGCCCAGATCGCGAAGATCACCGGGCCGAAGGACCAGCCGAAGTCCTGGACGAAGGAGAGCCGGTCGGAGGCGGGGGTCTGCTGGCGCGCGTCGGCGAAGTTCAGTGCGAGGATCGCGAAGGCGATACCGACGATCAGCTGACCGGCCATCTTGGCCTTGGCCCGCAGACCCAGGCTGCGCTGCTTGACGATCTTGATGTAGTCGTCGAGGAAGCCGACCAGGCCCATGCCCGCGAACAGGAAGAGCACCAGCACGCCCGAGAAGGTCGGCTGGCTGCCCGTGATCACCTTCGTCAGGGCGTAGGCGATCAGCGTGGCCAGGATGAAGGAGATACCGCCCATCGTGGGCGTGCCCTTCTTGCTGCCGTGCGTCCGCGGACCGTCGTCCCGGATGTACTGGCCATAGCCCTTGCGGGCCAGCAGCTTGATCAGCAGCGGTGTGCCGATCAGGGTCAGAAAGAGCCCGATGGCTCCCGAGAAGAGGATCTGCCTCATGCCCATCGGCCGGCGACCTCACCCTCACCGTCGAGCAATGCCTGAGCAAGCCGCTCCAGGCCGACCGACCTGGATGCCTTCACCAACACGACGTCCCCCGGTCGCAGCTCGCTGCGCAGCAGATCGACCGCTGCCCGCACGTCGGACACGTGCACCGACTCCTCACCCCACGAACCCTCGTTCTTGGCGCCCATGTCCAGCCAGGCGGCCTCCTGGCCGCCGACCGCCACGAGCTTGCTGACGTTGAGCCGGACGGCCAGCCGCCCGACCGCGTCGTGCTCGGCCAGTGACTCCTCGCCCAGCTCGGCCATCGGGCCGAGCACCGCCCACGTGCGACGCCCCGGTGTGGCAGCGCCCATGGCGACCAGCGCGCGCAGCGCTGCTCGCATGGACTCGGGGTTCGCGTTGTAGGCGTCGTTGACGACCGTCACGCCGTCCGAGCGCTCGGTGACCTCCATCCGCCAGCGGGAGAGCTGCCCCGCCTCGGAGAGCGCCACGGCGATCTCGTCGACGGACATGCCCAACTCATGGGCGACGGCGGCCGCGGCGAGCGCGTTCGACACGTGGTGCTCACCGTACAGGCGCATGGTCACTTCGCTGCACCCGGTAGGGGTGTGAAGCGTGAAGGCGGGACGGCCGCCGTCGGCGAGCCGGACATTCCCGGCACGCACATCGGCGTCATCGGCCTCGCCGAACAGGACGGTACGGGCCTTGGTCCGCGACGCCATGGCGCGCACGAAGGGGTCGTCGGCGTTGAGCACCGCCACCCCGCCCTCCACGGCGGACGGCAGGGACTCCACGAGCTCGCCCTTGGCCTCGGCGATCTGCTCCCGACCGCCGAACTCCCCGATATGGGCGGTGCCGACGTTGAGCACGAGTCCGATACGGGGCGGGGTGAGAGTGGACAGATACCGGATGTGGCCCTTACCGCGGGCACCCATCTCCAGCACCAGGTGCTGGGTGGCCTCGTCGGCGCTGAGCGCGGCCACGGGCAGCCCGATCTCGTTGTTGAAGTTGCCCGGCGTCCATACGGTGGGGCCGCGGCGCTGGAGCAGTTGGGCGATGAGGTCCTTGGTGCTCGTCTTGCCGGCGGAACCGGTGAGGGCGACCACGGTGGTGCCCAGGCGCTCCACGACGGCGCGCGCGAGCGCTCCCATGGCGGCGATGACGTCGGGGACGACGATCGCCGGTACGGGGGCGTCCGGGGTGCCGACGGGGCGGGCGGCCAGGACCGCCGCGGCGCCCGCCTCGACCGCGCCCCTGGCGAAGTCGTGGCCGTCCACGCGCTCCCCGGGGAGCGCGGCGAAGAGGCTGCCGGGCCGCACCTCACGGGAGTCGATCACGACGGGGCCCGTGACCTTCAGGTCCGGGTCCGGTATGTCGTGCGGCTGTCCACCAACTAGGCCGGCGATCTCGGTGAGGGACAGTGCGATCACTGATCACCTCCGGCCGTGCGGGAGAGCTGCCTGGAGGGGGCTGGTGCGCGCATGGCGGTCTGTCATCCCTGGTCGTCTTGGTGTTTGTCCCGGTGCTGTGGGCTCGCCTCGGGGCGCGTGGCATCGCGCCTGTGGGCTCGCTCACTGAGCTCGATGGCTTCGCGGAGTACCTGGCGGTCGTCGAAGGCCCGGATCACGCCCGCGATGTCCTGGCCCAGCTCATGGCCCTTGCCCGCCACGATGACCGTGTCACCCGGCTCGGCGCGGGCGACGGCGGCCGCGATGGCGTTGGCCCGGTCCTCCTCGACCAGCACATCACCGCGCTCGTGGGCGGGCACCTCGGCGGCGCCCGCGAGCATGGCGGCGAGGATCGCGAGCGGGTCCTCGGAGCGGGGGTTGTCCGAGGTGAGGACGGCCGTGTCGGCGTACCGGGCCACCGCGGCGCCCATGGGGCCGCGCTTGAGCCGGTCGCGGTCCCCGCCGCAGCCGAGGACGGCGTGCAGCTTGCCGTCGGTCACCTTACGGAGGGCACGCAGCACCGACTCCACGGCGTCGGTCTTGTGGGCGTAGTCGACGACCGCGAGGTAGGGCTGGCCCACGTCGACCCGCTCCAGCCGGCCCGGTACACCGGGGACGGCGGCGACGCCGTCGGCGGCCGTCTGCGGGTCGATCCCGGCGACGGCGAGCGCGACGACGGCGGCGAGCGCGTTGGCCACGTTGAAGGGGCCCGGGAGGGGCGCGGCGGCCCGTACGGACTCACCGTTCGGGCCGACGGCGGTGAAGGTCGAGCCGAGCGGGCCGACCTCGACGTCCGCGGCACGCCAGTGGGCGTCGGGGTGGCCCTCGGCGGAGAAGGTGGTGACGGGCACCTCGGACTGCTCGATCAGGCGGCGGCCGTACTCGTCGTCGTAGTTGATCACTCCGAGGCGGCTGCGGGCCTTGGTGAACAGCTGGGCCTTGGCCTGGAAGTAGTCCTCCATGCCGGAGTGGAACTCCATGTGCTCCGGGCTGAGGTTGTTGAAGACCGCGACGTCGAAGACGCAGCCGTCGACGCGGCCGAGGACCAGGGCGTGGCTGGAGACCTCCATGACGACCGAGCGGACATCGCGCTCCCGCATCACCGCGAACAGGGCCTGAAGATCGGTGGCCTCGGGGGTGGTGCGCTCGGACTTGATGCGCTCGTCGCCGATCCGCGTCTCCACGGTGCCGATGAGACCCGTAAGGCCGCCGTCGTGCTTCGCGACGGCCTTGAGGCCGCCCTCGATGAGATACGCGGTCGTGGTCTTGCCGGAGGTACCGGTGATGCCGATCTGGAGCAGGTCGTGACCCGGCTCGCCGTAGATCGTGGCGGCCAGCGCGCCCATCCGGCCGCGCGGGTTGTCCACCGCGAGGACCGGCAGGCCGGTGGCGGCGGCGCGCTCGGCGCCGGCCGGGTCGGTCAGCACCGCGACCGCGCCGAGGTCGGCGGCCTGGGCGGCGAAGTCCGCGCCGTGGAGGCGGGCACCGGCCAGCGCGGCGTACACATCGCCGGGGCGTACGGCCCGCGAGTCATGGGTGATCCCGGTGACCGCGGCCCCTTCCGAGGCTTCGGGGGCTTCGACGCCCAGCTGATCCGCCAGCTCCGCCAGCGGGATCGGGCGGACCTGGAGAGGACGGGGCGCTCCCGGGTATTCCACAGAAACGTCCTTCTGAGGGGTTTGGGACTGATCAGCGTGGGGCACGGCGGTGAGCGTACCCGGGACACCCGCTCCCCCGCGAAATGAGGCGGCGGTGCGGGGCCGTACCGGACCGTGGTTCCCAGGGCCCGGCGTGATCGTCGTCACTGCTGGGCCCGCTCACTGGCCCGGGTTGTAGCTCACCGGGAGCCGTTTGGGCTGCTTCCCGGACGGCGGGACCTGCAGGGCCTTGAGGCCGAACTCCATGACCTTCTTGTAGACCGGTCCGCAGACCTGACCGCCGAAGTAGCTGCCCTTGGTCGGGTTCTGAACGGCACAGTAGACGGTCAGCCGAGGTTTGTCGGCCGGGGCGAAGCCGGCGAAGGACGCGGTGTAGCCGCGGTAGCGGCCGGTCTTGGGGTCCACCCGGTTGGAGGTGCCGGTCTTGCCCGCGACACGATAGCCCGGGATCTTCGCCTTCGTACCGGTGCCCTGCTGATCGTCGACGACCGACTCGAGCATCTCGGCGAGCGTCTTCGCGGTCTCCTTACTGACGACACGGGTCTTCTTGGGGGCGGGCGCGGCGGTGAAGTCGCCGCCGGGCCCCCTGGCGCCGCGGACGAGGGTGGGCGCGATGCGCTCACCCCCGTTGGCGATGGTGGAGTACACCGAGGCCGCCTGGATGGCGTTGAGCGACAGCCCCTGGCCGAAGGGGATGGTGTACTGCTGCGAGGCGCTCCAGTGCTGCGGCTTGGCCAGGATGCCCGAGGTCTCGCCGGGGAAGCCGAGCCCGGTGGGCTGGCCGATCCCGAACTTGCGCAGGTAGGAGTAGAGGATCTGGTTCTTCTGCCGCTTGGTCTTGGCCAGCTGCTCGGTGGCGAGGATCGTGCCGATGTTGCTGGACTTGGCGAGCACGCCGTTGAGCGTGAGGTACCAGGTCGGATGGTCGATGTCATCGGCGAAGGCACGGTCCGCGCGCGGCAGCCGGTTGGGGACCACCACATGGGTGTCCCAGCGCGCCACGCCCTCCTGGAGGACGGCGGCCATGGACATCAGCTTGCTGACGCTGCCGGGCTCGTAGGCGTCCGAGACCGCGGCGTTGCCCAGGGCGTCGGCGTCCGTGGTGGTGATGTCGTTGGGGTCGAAGCCGGGGGCGTTGGCCATGGCCAGGAGCTGTCCGGTGCGGGTGTCCTGGACGATGACATAGCCGCGGTCGGCCCCGGACTTGCGCACCTGGTCGGCGATGGCGCTCTGGGCGGCCCACTGGATGTCCCGGTCGATGGTCAGCTCGTAGTCGCTGCCGGGGACCGCGGGCTGCTGCCTGACGTCGCCGGTGGGCACCTGGTGGCCACCGGACTGGGCGTAGACGCGCTTGCCGTCCTTGCCCGCGAGCTTCTTGTTGAGCTGCTGCTCGAGCCCGGCGGAGCCGCGGCCGTCGGCGTCGACGAATCCCAGTAGCCCGGCGGCGAGGTCCCCGTTCGGATAGACCCGCTTGCTGTGCGCCTCACGGTTGACCCCGGCCAGGACATTGGTGCCCTTGCCCTTGGCCGCCGCGTCGTCCAGGGCGCTCTTGAGGTCCTTGATCTGGTTCCAGACCTGCGGGGACTGCTGCCGGGCGAGCACGACGTACTGCGACCTGGGGTTGTCGGTGAGCTTCTGCTCCAGGTCCGTCTGGTCCTTGCCGAGGATCGGCGCGAGCAGGGCCGCGGCCTGGCGGGGCGCGTCATGGGTCTTGGCCGTCTTGGGCGTGAGGAGGTCGGGGGCGGCGGTGATGTCGTAGGCGTCCACCGTGGTCGCCAGGTCGACGCCGTTGCGGTCGGTGATGGAGCCGCGCTCGGCGGACAGCTTCACCGGGATGTAGCGGTTGACGTTGGCCTTGGCTGCGTAGGCGCTGGCGTCGACGGCCTGCACCTGGAGCAGCCGTACGACGAAGACCAGCATCACGAGGGTGA
>NZ_JAAAYH010000275.1:0-12236 GCF_018035285.1 Streptomyces sp. MK37H
CGCGACGAACGGAGTTCACCGATGACGACGACCACCCCGGCCCGCACCACCGCCCGGCTGGATCTGAAGGGCCTCGCCCCCGAGGTGTCCGCCGCGATGGGCGAGCTGCACCGGGCGGCGGTGCGGGCCGCCCGGGCGGCGGGGGTCGAGCCCGAGCTGCTGGAGCTGGTCAGGATCCGCGCCTCGCAGCTCAACGGCTGCGCCTTCTGTCTGGACATGCACACCAAGGACGCCCGCGCCCAGGGCGAGACCGAGCAGCGGATCCATACCCTCGCCACCTGGCGGGAGACCCCGTTCTTCACCGAGCGGGAGCGGGCCGCGCTCGCGCTGACCGAGGCGGTGACCTCGCTCCAGGACGGCCATGTGCCGGACGAGGTCTACGCGGCCGCCCGCGAGGTCTTCGACGAACCGCAGGTGGCGGCCGTGATCTGGGCCGCCGTCGTGATCAACGCCTACAACCGCACGGCGATCAGCGCGCGGATGGTGCCCGGCGCCTATCAGCCCGCCCCGCGCACCTGACCCCGACGCCCGCGCGACCGCGCACCGGCGTCAGCACCCGCTGGAGGCCAGACCATGAACACCCACGGACCGCGACGCGTATTCGGGCCGCGTCCGCCCCTGCTCAAACGACGCCCGGCCAGGGGGCCCAACCCGCTGCGCCGCCGGACGGACCGGATCCAGACCTGGTGCACGGTGCTGTTCGCGCTGATCCTCGTGGTCGGGCTGCCGGCCGCCGCGATCAGCGCGGGGTACACGGCACACGCCTCCCAGATGCGCGTCGTGGCCGCCGAGACCTCGGCCCGGCACCAGATCACCGCACGGCTCGCCGACGCCACACCCGGCCCGGCACACAGCGATGTGCGGGAGCCGCGGCAGGCGCGGGTGCGCTGGGTCGCGAACGACGGTGAGCGCCATACGGGCACCGCCACAGTGGCGGGCGACGGCGACTCGGGGGACGAGGTACGGGTCTGGGTGAACCGCGAGGGCGCCCTGGCGCAGCCGCCCTCCTCCCCGTCGACCGCGCGGACCATGGGCTGGTTCACCGGCTGTATCACCGCGGCGACGGTGGCCGCGCTCGCGTTCACGGGGCGGGCCCGGGTCCGGCGGACCCTGGACCGCAGGCGTTACGCGCGATGGGAGGCAGAGTGGAAGGTGGTGGAACCCGTGTGGTCCGGCAGGAACCGCCGCTGAGCGGGGCTCCGGCCGCCGCCGCGGGGTCCGGCCGCTTCTGGCACCAGAAGCGGCCGTCAGAAGGTGAGGAGCAGATCATGTCGCACACAGTGGAGTGGAAGGTCCATCTCTACCTCTCCGAGGACGAGGGGCGGACCAGGGCGCGGGTGGAGCTGGACACCGGGTCCACGGCGCTCACCGGCCGGGGACTCGCCCGGTGCAACCCGGACGACGAGGACGTGCCCGTGATCGGCGATGAGCTCGCGGCCGGGCGGGCGCTCAGCGATCTCGGGCAGCAGCTGGTACGGGCCGCCGAGCACGACCTGGAGAGCGTGGGCGAGCCCCCTGCCTCGCGCAGACCACGGCCCGGCTACGGCTGGATCGCCTGAGGGAGGTCGCGCATCAGCCGCCGGCCGTCCCCGCCGTACCGGATGAACGGGGTGGAAATCCGACCACTCCAGCGCTGGCCATTATTTATGAATACATCTTGACAGCCCGTTGGCACCCCCGGACGATGAACCGATCTCTCGTCTCTGTCATCGCCGAGCCGCCGACCGCGGGGAGCACCCTGTGACGCTGTCGCCGCATCTGCCGGAGAAACTGACCATCTCGCTGTGGGACTTCAGTTGGTACACCCGCACCGGCCCGGATGAGCCCTTCGCCGATCTCGACCGCGCCTTCGAGGCCGCCGTGGCCCGCGGCTACAACACGGTGCGCATCTGCGCCATGCCGTTCCTGCTCTTCGGCTCCCAGCTGGACACGACCAAGCTGCGGCCGTCGGCGCTGGGCGGCGCGTACGGGCAGCGGATGCGCTGGTACGACCTGGGCGGCGGGGGCGAGATCGACGGACGGGCGTGGCTGCGCGAGCTGTTCGAGGCGGCCCTGCGCCATGACTGCTTCGTCATCCTCTCCAGCTGGGAGTACCAGCAGAGCCCGTCGTTCGGCGAGGACCGGGCCTGGTTCGACGCGCTGATGGCCGTCGAACCCGAGCGGCGCGCCGAAGCGCTCGCGGACGCGCTGGCCGATCTGATCGACTTCCTGGTGATCCACGGTCTGGACGACCGGATCGCCTTCACCGAGCTGCACAACGAGGTCCAGGGCAGCCGGCTCACCGAAGGGCTGGACGGCGCGGACAAGGTCGTCGCCCTGCGGCCGCGGCTGGAGCGGGGGATCGCCCGGTTCAAGGAGCGCCACCCCAACCGGCCGGTCACGGTCAACTACGCCAAGGTGCCGGTCGGTTCGCTGCGCGGGGTCCCGCGCGAGGTGGATGTGGCGGTCTTCCACCCCTATGTCTACGGGGTGCTGGACGAGCTGCTGACCACCTTCGCCATCCGCGACCGGGCCCGCCCCTTCCCCCAGGAGGCGGTCCGCCGGGAGCTGCTGCGCCCCGGCGCCCCCGATCTGGCCGACTGGGCTCCTCCGCCCGGCGATCGCTGGCGGCTGGAGGCCACCACGGTCGGCCCCCGGGAGATCTACGTCCACGACTGGTGCGACCCCGACCGCTGGGACGCCTGGCTCTACGACCGCTACGCCGTGCACCGGCTGGCGATGGACCAGCGGCTGGTCACCTGGATCGAGGCGGCCGCGGACTGGGCGGCCGCGAACGGGGTCCCGCTGGTCTTCGGCGAGGGCTGGATCGGCTACACCCCGCTGCACGGGACCTTCGAGGAGGGCCCGGTGGGGGCCGCGTTCTGCCGTCGCGCCGTCGAGGAGTCGGCACGGGTGGGCGCGTGGGGCGCGGTGGTGTGCTCCAACGCGGCGCCCCAGCACCCGATGTGGCAGGACATCGCGCTGCAGCGGGAGTGCAACGCGGTGCTGCGCGGCTGAGGACGGGCCCGTACGGGACCGCGTTGCCCCGCGCCCCGGGGTCGTACGGGATCTGCCCAGACCTCGAGCGCCGCTGGAGCCGCGCTCGCACCGGTAACCGCGCTCCCTGACGGGTACGGACATCACATCCCCTTGGCGGTGACGGCTGAAAGGGCCCGGATGTGACGACGTCCCCAGCGGATCCCAGCGAACGTGTTGCCGGGCGGGCCCCGCGCCGCGCGCTGGTGGCCGGTTCGGTCGGCAATTTCATCGAGTGGTACGAGTTCGGCGTCTACGGCTTCTTCGGGACGATCATCGCCGCGAACTTCTTCACCCCGGACGGCGGCAGCGAGATCGAGGGCCTGGTCAAGACCTACGCCTCCTTGGGTATCGCGTTCTTCTTCCGCCCCATCGGCGCCGCCGTCTTCGGCCGGGTCGGCGACCGGATCGGCCGCCGTCCCACGCTGATCCTGGTGCTGCTGCTGATGACCGGCGCCACGACGCTCATCGGAGCGCTGCCCACGTACAACACGCTGGGCGCGGCCGCGCCCTGGCTGCTCACCCTGTTGCGGATCCTCCAAGGTCTCTCCGCGGGCGGGGAGTTCGGCGGTGCGGTGTCGATCATGACGGAGTTCGCTCCGCCGGGCCGCCGAGGGCTGTACGGGGCGTGGCAGTCGTTCACCGTGGCGCTGGGGCTGCTGGCCGGGGCCGGGGTGGCGGCGGTGCTGGCCACCGTGATGAGCGCGGAGTCGCTGGGCGACTGGGGATGGCGGCTGCCGTTCCTGCTGACCCTGCCGATCGGGCTGGTGGCCCTGTGGCTGCGGCTGAGGCTGGAGGAGACCCCGTTCTTCCGCGCGACGGCGGACGGGGACACCGGCACCGCGCCGTCCGCCGGGCCGGAGCGGGTGGCGGACCCCCGGGAGGTGGCCGGGGCCATCGTCATGGGGGCCGCGCGCATCATGGGCTGGGCGGCGGCCGGTTACACCTTCCTCGTCGTCATGCCCTCATATCTCCAGGCCACCTTGAACGCCACCTTCCAGCAGGCGCTGGTCGCCACCGTGGTGGCGAACGCGGGCTTCGCGCTCGCCATCCTCCCGGCGGGGCTGCTCAGCGACCGGATCGGGCGGCGGCCGGTGATGCTGACCGGGGCCGCGCTGGTGGCGGTGCTGGCCTTCCCGCTGCTCAATGTCCTGCAGCATCCGGGCAGTTCGGCATGGGTCCAGGGGGCGGCGGTCTTCGTGGCGGGCGTGGTGGTGGGCCTGATGGCGGGGCCCGGTCCGGCCATGCTCGCCGAGATGTTCCCGACCCGGGTCCGCTACACGGGTCTGGGACTGGCGTACGCGCTGTCCAACGCGGTGTTCTCCGGATGCGCGGGGCTCATCATCACCGAGGTGATCAAGCACACCGGCGAGGTCGACATCCCGGCCTACTACGTGACGGTGACCTGCGCCATCAGCGTGGTCGCGCTGTTCACCCTGCGCGGGGAGAACCACCGCGGCGCACTGCCCGACGCGGCGCGGACGGAGCCGGGGGCTGAGCGGGAGGAGGAGACATCATGCGGGTGATCGGTCTGATGTCGGGCACGTCCCATGACGCGGTGGACGCCGCGGCGGCCGATCTGGTGCTCGACGGCGACACCGTGGTGCTGGCCCCGCTGGGGCTGGTCAGCGAGGCGTATCCGGAGGCGCTGCGGTCGGCGCTGAGCGCCGCGCTGCCCCCGGCGGCCACCACCATGCGGGACGTGTGCGCGCTGGACACCCGGATCGGCCAGGCGTTCGCCGCGCTCGCGGTCCGCGCCGACCGGGAGCTGTGCGAGGAGCGTACGGACCTCATCGGCTCCCACGGCCAGACGGTGTACCACTGGGCCGAGGGCGGGCGGGTGCACGGCACGCTCCAGCTCGGACAGCCCGCCTGGATCGCCGAGGCCACCGGCTGCCCGGTGGTCTCCGATCTGCGCACCCGCGATGTGGCCGCGGGCGGCCAGGGCGCTCCCCTGGTCAGCCTGGTGGACGCTCTGTGGCTGCGCGGGCGGCCCGGTGTTTGCGCCGCCCTGAACCTGGGCGGGATCGCCAACATCACGGTGGTCTCCAGTGCCGGGGATCCGCTGGCCTTCGACACCGGCCCGGCGAACGCGCTCATCGACGCGGCGGTCGGCGATCTGACGGGCGGCCGGCTGGACCATGACGCGGACGGCGCCCTGGCGGCGCGCGGTACCGTCCACGAGCCGCTGCTGGAGCGGCTGCTGGCCGAGCCGTACTACGCGCTGCCCGCGCCCAAAACGACGGGCAAGGAGCTGTTCCACGCGTCCTACCTGCGCGCTGCCCTGGCCGCCACGGGCCCGGTGCCGGACGATGACGTGGTCGCCACCGTCACCGAGCTGACGGCCCGGACGGTGGCCGAGGCGGTGCGGTCGGTGCATGCCACCGAGGTGATCGCCTCGGGCGGCGGCACCCGCAACCCCGCACTGATGGGGGCGTTGCGCCGGGAGCTGGGCCCCATCACCCTGCGGACCTCCGATGACCTCGGCCTTCCGGCGGGGGCGAAGGAGGCGTACGCCTTCGCCGTCCTCGCCTTCCTGACCGCCCATGGGCTGGCCGGTACGGTGCCGAGCTGCACCGGCGCCCGGCATGCCAGCGTGCTGGGGTCGATCACCCCGGGGCGCCGCGGCCTCGGTCTGCCCGCGCCGGGGCTGCCCGCGCCCACCCGGCTGGAGATCTTCCGCCGCTGAGCGGGGGGCGCCGAGCAGGGGGCGGCGCCTCGCGGCCGGAGGAACCTCACGGGGAAAGGGGATGTCGGTGCCGCCCGCACCCGGAGTACGTTTGGGAACGGCCCGCTATCGAAGGGGTGAATGTGGGTAAAGGACCCCTAGTTGCCGACGGGGGCCTGAACGGGGGGACGGGGGCACGTGGCGGAATCCGGAATGGGTGCGGGCTTAAGAGGCCGCAGCGGGATCATCAGTCTGGTCGGGGAGTGTCTCAGGCTGGAGCCCACGGACGAGCGGCCGGTGATCATGCTGTTGGGGCCGCGCGGCAGTGGGGCCAGCGACGCCCATGGCGCGCTGATGGAGAAGTTCGGCCCCGAGACGCCGTTCGCGTATGTCAATGTCGGCGGTGAGCAGTCCCTGCTGCCGCGGTACGCCCTGGCGCTGCTCGCGCGCCAGCTGGAGCGCAAGCTGCCGCGCTACCGCCGCTCGCACTTCCCGCGGCTGACGCTCGGCCTGCTCGCCTCCGACCACCAGCTGCGGATGACGAGCCTCGCGGAGGGGCGGCGCAACATCCGGCGGGAGCTGGACGCGTTCCAGGAGCAGGCGGAGGCGCGGTACGGCGACTATCTCGCCGCCTTCTTCGAGGTGGCCGGAGGCGCCGTGGGCGCTCCCGACGGCGCCTCCACGGCGGCGCTCGCGCTGCTGCGGGACGCGCTGCGGCGCGGCCGGAGGCGGCTGCCGGGCCGCAAGTTCACCAGCAGCGCGGCCTGGTACGGCGGCCATCCGCTGCTGCAGAGCCGGGATCCGTGGGAGGCGCTGGTCGAGCTCAATCTGTGGCGCCATGACGGGGACGAGGACGATCAGGAGCGGCTGGACCGGGTGCTGTTCTCGGCCTTGCTGGAGGACATGCGCAGCAATGTGCGCCACTCGTTCATGCCCCGCTCGTATCTGCTGCTGCTCGACAACTCCCATACGGAGTACGGCCGTCGCTTTCTCGATCTGCTGATCCGGGCCCGCCATGACGACGCCGTGGTGGCGGGCGCCGACTGCGATCCGCTCACCGTCGTGGCGAGCTCCAACCGGTGGCTGCCCCGCTGGGGCCCGGCCACCGGCGATCAGTGGCCGTGGCGGCTGCGCGGCCCGGACCGGGCATCCCTGGCGGACTGGAGCGAGCACCGGCCGGGCCGGGACAGCGATGACACCTGGTGGTATCCGCTGCGGCTGCGCGACCTCAATCTGGACGAGGTGCGCATCCGGATCGAGCTGGAGCTGCGCCACCACCCCGACCTCGCGCCGTTCACCCGGCTCGCGCCCTTCGTCCACCGGCTGACCGCGGGGCTCCCCCGGGCGGTCAGCCTGGTCCTGGAGCTGCTCCGGCACTCGTCCGTGCCCGTCGAGGACGGTGCCGAGCAGGACCGCTGGCTGCGCACCCTGCCGGACCGCACACCGCGGGAGGGCGAGGACACCCGGACGCTGGCGGAGGCCGCCCTGGACCATCTGCTGCGCGGTTTCGACCCCGCGCGGCGGGTGGCGCTGGAGGAGTGCGCCGCGGCCCGCGACCTGTCCATCGGCACCCGGCTGCTGGGCTCGGGCGACTCGCTGTTCGGCGAGGTCCGCAGCCGCTGGCTGCTGCACAGCCCGGGCGCCGTGACCCCGGCCCTCCACCCCTGGCTGCGGCGGCTGTTGCTGTGGCGGCTGGCCGGGCGTCCGGACGACTGGGACGCGGTGCAGGAGCTGCTGGCCGAGCACTTCAGGTCCGAGGGCCGCCCGGTCCAGGAGATGTACCACCGGCTGGCGGCGGAGCGGATCGACGAGGTGACCGGGTATCTGGTGGAGCGCTTCCCGGTGGTGCCCGCGGCGCAGTGGATCAGCGAGTTCAACACCATCACGGCCGCCCCCAACCGGCTGGGCCAGGCCGGCGGACCGCTGGAGCTGCTCGCCGACCTCGCCCCGGACGAGCCCCCGAATGCGGTCACCACGGCCTCGGTGATCCGGGAGCTGATCACGGTGCGCTGGGTGTGGAGCGATCCGCTCGCCGACCCCGGGATGCGGCTGAACGACATGATCGCCGACGGTTTCAACCAGCTCTCACGACTGCGGAGGAACGACATCGTGGCCCTGTTCAACGAGGCGGAGCGGTACCGCCACTGGCGCCATCCGCTGACGAGCGCGGGCGAGGGGTGAGACCGGTGCCGAGACTGGAATGGCCGCTGCACATTGTGCGCCGAGTGGTGATCGGCGTGATCGTTCTGGCCGTGCTCGCGGTGGCGATCCCGCTCACCGTGAACTGGTTCGAGGAGAAGCGGGCCCGGTGCGGTGACGGCGTCGTCAAGATGGGCGACGACCGCGAGTGCGTGGGCGTCACCGACGGCTCGTACACCTTCGCCGACCATCTGAAGCCCGTGGAGAAGAAGATCAAGGCGGAGAACGAACTGGTGGAGAAGCACGGTGACAAGTACGTCAGCGTCGCCTATATGACCTCGTTCACACTGACCGAAGACGACAGCAACTCCGAGGAATCGGTCCGGCATGAGCTCGAGGGCGCGTATCTGGCGCAGTACCGGCACAACCGCGGCGATCTCACCTCCTCCCCCAAGATCAAGCTGTTGATCGCCAATATGGGCAGCAGCGCGGCCCATTGGGAGCACACCGTCGATGAGCTGATCGACCGGAAGACCTCTGACGACAAGCTGGTCGCGGTCACCGGGCTCGGTCCCAGCGACACGCAGAACCTCGACGCGCTGAGGCGGCTGTCCGACAACGGTCTCGCTCTGGTCGCCAGCACCATGACGGCCACCAACATAGAGGGCATCAAGGGGCTCGTCCGGGTCTCCCCCACCAATGTGGACGAGGCGTACGCCGCCTCCTCGTATCTCAAGAAGGAGAGGGTCCGTCGGGCGGTGGTGGTCCAGGACGACGCGCGGGACAACTACTACGCCAAGACGCTGGGTGACGCCTTCACCAAGGTCTTCCAGGACATCAAGGGCCACCAGTTGGTGGCGGACCGGATGACCTATGACTCCTCGGTGCGCGGCGCCTGGGAGAACGAGCTGCGCTACATGCCGGGGCAGCTGTGCGACCAGACGCCGGAGGCGGTCTTCTTCGCGGGCCGCGGCAAGCACCTCACCCGGTTCCTGGACGCGATCGCCAACCGTCCGTGCCAGGATCGGGAGTTCATGGTGATCACCGGCGACGACACCACCAACCTCACCGCCGATGACCTGGCCCACGCCGCCGAGAGCAAGGTGCGGGTGCTCTACACGGGCCTGGCGCACCCCGATATGTGGCAGGAGGACCCCGACTCCGTCTCCCGCCCGTCGGCCCGATACTTCCAGCCGGGCGGGTTGCTGGCCAAGTGGTTCCCCGACGACCAGCACCAGGACGGCCAGGCCATCATGGCGCACGACGCGGTGCTCACCGCCGCCCAGGGCATCCAGATGGCGGCGCTGGGCGACGTGACCGGGGAATCGGTGGCGCGGATGTTCCACCAGATGAACAGCCGTCAGCAGGTACCGGGGGCGAGTGGGTTCATCTCGTTCCAGAACAATGGCAATCCGCGCAACAAGGCCATTCCGATCCTGCATCTCAACGCGAAGGGGCGCTCGGAACTGGTGGAGGTATCGGCGCGGCGGGGCGAGCCGGCCAGGAAGCAGTGACGGCCAGGCCGCCCCGGAAGGCAGTGAAGGTCAGCCGGCGCCGCCCTTCGGCTCGTCCCCGGTCTTCTCGTCGTCGACGATCTCCGCGTCCACGACGTCCTCCTCGGACGCGTGGGCCTGGCCCTCTCCGTCGCCGGTGGGGCCACTCGATCCGCCGCCGGACGAGCCGGGCTGCTGGGCCTGGGCGTAGATCGCGGTGCCGATCTTCTGCCCGACGGTGGCGGTCCGCTCGGTGGCCTCGCGGATCGCGTTGGTGTCCTCGCCCTCGAGCGTCCTCTTCAGATCCGCGACCGCCGCCTCGGCCTCCTGCCGGACGTCCCCGGGCACCTTGTCGGCCTGGTCCCGCAGCAGCCTCTCGGTCTGGTAGACGAGCGACTCGGCCTGGTTGCGGGTCTCGGCGGCCTCGCGGCGCCTGTGGTCCTCCTCCGCGTAACTCTCGGCCTCGCGCATCATGCGGTCGATGTCGTCCTTCGGCAGCGCGGAGCCACCGGTGACGGTCATCCGCTGCTCCCGGCCGGTGCCGAGGTCCTTGGCGGAGACATGCATGATGCCGTTGGCGTCGATGTCGAAGGCAACCTCGATCTGCGGCACCCCGCGCGGGGCGGGCGGCAGTCCGGTCAGCTCGAACATCCCGAGCTTCTTGTTGTACGCGGCCATCTCGCGCTCGCCCTGGAAGACCTGGATCTGCACCGACGGCTGGTTGTCCTCGGCCGTGGTGAAGACCTCCGAGCGCTTGGTCGGGATCGTGGTGTTCCGCTCGATCAGCCGGGTCATGATGCCGCCCTTGGTCTCGATGCCCAGGGACAGCGGGGTGACGTCCAGCAGCAGCACGTCCTTGACCTCGCCCTTGAGGACACCGGCCTGGAGGGAGGCGCCGATCGCCACGACCTCGTCCGGGTTGACACCCTTGTGCGGCTCCTTGCCGGTCAGCTCCTTGACCAGGCCGGTCACGGCGGGCATCCGGGTGGAGCCGCCGACCAGGATCACATGGTCGATGTCGGCGGTCTTGATCCCGGCGTCCTTGATCGCCTGGTGGAAGGGGGCCTTGCAGCGCTCCAGGAGGTCCTCGGTCAGCTGCTGGAACTGCGAGCGGGTGAGCTTCTCGTCCAGGTGCAGCGGGCCCTGGTCGGACGCGGTGATGTAGGGCAGGTTGATCGTGGTCTCGCTGGCCGCGGAGAGCTCGATCTTGGCCTTCTCCGATGCCTCGCGCAGCCGCTGGACCGCCATCTTGTCCTGGGCCAGATCCACGCCGTAGCCGTGTCCGAAGCGGGAGACCAGATGGTCCACGATCCGCTGGTCCCAGTCGTCACCGCCGAGGTGGGTGTCGCCGTTGGTGGCCTTGACCTCCACCACCCCCTCACCGATCTCCAGCAGCGAGACGTCGAAGGTGCCGCCGCCGAGGTCGAAGACCAGGATGGTCTGGTCGTTCTCCTTGTCCAGCCCGTACGCCAGGGCGGCGGCCGTCGGCTCGTTGATGATCCGCAGCACCTTCAGCCCGGCGATCTCGCCCGCCTCCTTGGTGGCGGTGCGCTGGGAGTCGTTGAAGTACGCGGGGACGGTGATCACGGCGTCGGTGACGTCCTCGCCGAGGTACGCCTCGCCGTCGCGCTTGAGCTTCTGCAGCACCCGCGCGGAGATCTCCTGCGCGGTGTAGCGCTTGCCGTCCACGTCCCCGGTGGCCGGGAACCGCCACCGGTCCTCGCCCATGTGGCGCTTGACCGATCGCGCGGTGCGCTCCACGTTCGTCACCGCCTGGCGCTTGGCGACCTCCCCCACCAGCACCTCGCCGTTCTTGGCGAAGGCCACCACCGAGGGGGTGGTCCGGGTGCCCTCGGTGTTGGTGATGACGGTCGGCTCGCCGCCCTCCAGGACCGATACGACCGAGTTCGTCGTACCCAGGTCAATACCGACTGCGCGGGTCATCTCAGCCCTCCTCCCGGTCTGTCTCCCAGTATCCCAAAAGGGATAATTCAGGAGTGGGGTGCGGAGGAGGGCCGGAGGCCGGGGGTCAGTCCCGCAGGTTGTCGACCTCGCGCATCTTGTTGGTGGCGTCGAGCGCGGCGACCTTGTAGGACTCGGCGAAGGTCGGATAGTTGAACACCGCGTCCACCAGATAGTCGACGGTACCGCCGCAGCCCATCACGGCCTGGCCGATGTGGATCAGCTCGGTGGCGCCGGTGCCGAAGCAGTGCACCCCGAGCAGCCGCCGGTCCTCCGGGGAGACCAGCAGTTTCAGCATGCCGTGGCCGTCGCCGACGATCTGGCCCCGGGCCAGCTCGCGATAGCGCGAGACCCCGACCTCGAAGGGCACCTTCTCGTCCGTGAGCTGGTCCTCGGTGCGGCCGATGAAGCTGATCTCGGGGATGCTGTAGATCCCGATCGGCTGGAGGTGGTGGATCGGGTTCACCGGTTCCTCGCACGCGTGGTACGCCGCGCTCCGCCCCTGCTCCATGGAGGTCGCGGCCAGGGCCGGGAAGCCGATGACATCGCCGACGGCGTAGATGTGCGGCACGGCGGTGCGGTAGTGCTCGTCCACCGCGATCCGGCCCCGCCGGTCGGCGGTGAGCCCCGCCTTGGCGAGGTCCAGCGCGTCGGTGAGCCCCTGGCGCCCCGCGGAGTACATCACCGCGTCGGCGGGGATCTTCTTACCGCTCTCCAGGATGGTCAGGGCGCCCCGCGGATGGCGCTCGACGGCCGCCACGGTCTCGCCGAAGCGGAAGGTGACGGCCAGGTCGCGCAGCCGGTACTTCAGCGCCTCGACGATCTCGACATCGCAGAAGTCCAGCATCCCCTCGCGCTGCTCGACCACGGTGACCTTGCTGCCCAGGGCGGCGAACATCGAGGCGTACTCGATGCCGATCACCCCGGCGCCCACGATGACCATGGAGCGCGGCACCCGC
>NZ_JAAAYH010000276.1:0-12219 GCF_018035285.1 Streptomyces sp. MK37H
CCACTTACGGGCGCCAGGAGGAAGGACACGGAGGAAGGGGCGGGCCTCTGGCCCGCCTCGGGCTCACGCCGAGGCCGGGCGCCTCACTCGTGCGTGGCCCATGGCCGACCCGGCAGTCACGTCGCCGACTCTAGCAGCGCCCGCATGTCCGGCCCCGGGTCCCCGGGCCCCTGGGGCAGTTGGCGGTGGATCGGGGCCGTGACGTGGTGCGCGGACCCTCGTTGATCCGAGCGTATGTCCGAACGCCGCGCTGTCCGATCCGCATGCCACCACGCCGCATCGCCCCTCGGTTCCTCCCTCCCCTCCGTATCTGAAGGCGGTCCCATGCCCACGACTGCTGATGACCCGCGCCAGACGGCCGCGCTGCTGCTCAACCGGCGCGGTCAGTACCTGCTCCATCTCCGCGACGCGCACAAGCCCATCTGCGACCCGGGCACCTGGTCGCTCCCCGGCGGCGCCGGGAGGATGCCGAAACCCCCGCGGAGGCGATCGTGCGCGAGCTGACGGAGGAGACCGGGCTCACCACCGGGCCGACGCCGCCGTCCCCGCACCCGGGCGCCCGAGCAGGCTCCCGAGACCCACCGCGGTGGGCGGGTGCCCCACGTCATCGGCGTGCATCTGTATCTGGAGCGCGACGGCGAGGTCCTGCTCGGGCTGCGCCACCCCGACTCGGCGTACGCACCGTCCACGTACCACTTCCTGGCCGGTCACTGCGAGCAGGAGTCGGCCGTCGCGTGTCTGATCCGGGAGGCGCGGGAGGAGCCGGGGCTGGTGGTCGAGGCCGAGTACGTGGAGCTCGTGCATGCCGTCCACATCATCGACGCTCCTGGCACCCAGGCCGCGAATGCGGATGGTCTTCCGCGCCCGGCTGTGGCGGGGCGAGCCGGAGCTCCTGGAGCCGGACAAGTGCGTCGGCTGGGGCTGGTGGCCGCTGGACGGCCTGCCGGAGCCGACCGTCACCTACACCCGGGCCGCGATCGACGGGATCAGGGCGGGACGCCGCTACACCGAGATGGGATGGAGCTGACCCCGGGCGCGTTCACCCGGCGAGCGCCATGTCCGATTTCCGCCAGCACGCCTCCTCTCCCAGGGCGCACAGTGGAGGTGTGATGAGCGACGACAGCAGGTACGAGGCGGTGTGCAGCCGCGACGCGCGGTTCGACGGCGAGTTCTTCTTCGGTGTCGCCACGACCGGGATCTACTGCCGGCCGAGCTGCCCCGCCACCACGCCCCGGCGCAAGAACGTCCGGTTCTTCCCGACCTCGGCCGCCGCGCAGGGCGCGGGGTTCCGGGCCTGCCGCCGCTGCCGACCGGACGCCGTGCCCGGCTCGGCCGACTGGAACGCGCGGGCGGACGCCGTCGGCCGCGCCATGCGGATGATCGGGGACGGGGTGGTGGACCGGGAGGGGGTGGCCGGGCTCGCCTCGCGGCTCGGGTACAGCGCCCGGCAGGTGCAGCGGCAGCTGACCGCCGAGCTCGGTGCCGGGCCGGTGGCGCTCGCCCGCGCCCAGCGCGCCCACACCGCGCGGATCCTGCTGCAGACCACCGCGCTGCGGGCCTCGGAGATCGCGTTCGCGGCCGGGTTCTCCAGCGTCCGGCAGTTCAATGACACCCTGCGCGAGATCTACGCCGCCACCCCCACCGAACTGCGCGCCGCCCGGCCGGAGAAGTCCTCCCTGTCCGGGCCCGTGGGGGCGCCCGGCGGGGTGCTGGGGACCAACGGTGGGACGAATGGCGGAACGGCCGGGGTGCCGCTGCGGCTCGCCTACCGCGGTCCGTACGACACCACGCAGGTCTTCGACTATCTCGCCCGGCGAGCCCTCACCGGCCTGGAGGAGATGGTGGGCGCACCGGGCGCCCGTACCTACCGCCGCACGCTGCGGCTGCCGCACGCCTGCGCCATCGTCGAGGTCGACGAACGGCCCGGCGACGGCTGGCTGGAGTGTCGGCTGCGCCTGACCGAGCTCCGTGATCTGACCACCGCCATCCAGCGGATCCGGCGCCTGTTCGACCTGGACGCCGATCCGTACGCGGTCGCCGAGCGCCTCGGCGCCGATGCCGCGCTCGCACCCCTGGTGGCCGCGCGGCCGGGGCTGCGTTCCCCGGGCACCACCGACCCGCATGAGCTCGCCCTTCGCGCCGTGCTCGGCCAGCAGGTCTCGGTGGCCGCCGGGCGGGTGCTGGGCGACGGGCTGGTCGCCGCGTACGGCAAGCCCCTTGAGCGGCCGGACGGCGGGCTCACCCATCTCTTCCCGCGCGCGGAGGACCTCGCCGAGGCGCCGCTCGCCGAGCTCGGCATGCCGGAGAGCCGCCGCGCCACGCTGCGCACGCTCGCCGCCGCGCTCGCGGACGGCACGGTGCGGCTGGACGCGGGCGCCGACCGCGACCGGACCGAGAAGGAGCTGCTGGGGCTGCGCGGCATCGGCCCCTGGACGTCCGGTTACATCAGGATGCGGGCGCTGAGCGACCCCGATGTGCTGCTGGAGTCGGATGTCGCCGTACGGGCCGGGGCCCGCGGCGCCGGGGCGCATCTGGAGGACTCCGAGGGCTGGCGGCCCTGGCGCTCGTACACCATGCACCACCTCTGGAACGCCCCGCGGCCCCGGCCCGCGTGATCCCGCCGAGAGACACCCGCTGGGAGCCACCGCCGCTGGGAGCCACCGCACCCGCCAACTCATCGATACGCAGAGCCCGATGACAGCACGGTGAGATCGATGACCCCGGCGTGAAGAACGCCAACCCATTCTGAAACCCCGGTCCGACGTCGCTTTACGGCCCCTTTATGCCGCTGAGAGCGTGCACAGCGAGCACTCTCGACGAGCACGAGACGAGAGCGAACTGGGGGAGATCGTCAATGGGACACAGAAGAGGGCGCGTCGTCCAGGGGATCCTCGGTGTCGGGGCCCTGCTGGGCGCGCTGCTAGGGATCCCGCAGCAGGCCCACGCCGATCCGGCGCCGCCTCAGCCGACCGTCTGCAAGCCGTGGGTGGTCATTTCCGCCTATGGCGCGGACGCCTCGGCCGGGCCGGGTGCTCCCTGGGGCAGCCCGGTCAACAGCCAGTACATCGGCGGGATCACCGACGCTCTGAAGGCGAAGGGTATCGGCACCGCTGCTCGTGATCCGGACGGCAATCCGCGGGCGGACGACGCCGTGGACATCCGCAATCTCTCCTACCCCGCGAACGCGTTGCAGTACTGGCCCTGGGAGCCGGGCTACAACGAGTCGCTGAGGCTGGGGAAGGAGAAGCTCGCCCAGGAGGTGAGCTGGTACAACACCACCTGCGGCAAGGGCACCAACCTCATCCTGCTCGGGTACTCCATGGGTGCCCATCTGATGAAGCAGGCGATGCAGGATCCGCTGCTCCAGGCCAATCAGGAGGCCGTGGCCGCCGTGGTGAACGTCGCCGATCCCAGCCGGAGCAACGGCCAGGCGGGGATGGCGCAGAGCGGTCAGATGCGGACGGTGACGCCGGACTTCACCCCGGCCGAGGCCCAGCCGGCCGACGGCGGATTGCTGCAGCGGGCCACGGTGCCGGAGACCTTCTCCGGCTTCCTCGGCGACGGCCGGTACCACGACATCTGCCGCACGGACGACCAGTTCTGCAACCGACCCGGTCAGACCCTGCCCGGGGACTGGGTCGACATCGCCAAACGGGCCGCGGACAGCGAGGGGCCGCACGGCGACTACGCCCGCGGCGCCGACTCCACCGGCGCCCAGGCGGTGGAATCCGCGCTGACGCACCAGGCGGAACGGAACACCGTGCCCCCGGGACCGCCACCGGCCCCCGGGACCGGTGACACCAACCCGCCGGACATTCCGCCGCCCCCGCAGGGGCGGCCGGACGACCCTCCGGCGCCGCCGAACGACCCGAACGACAAGTCCTGCGCACCGCACGGCGACACCGACGCGACGGGCGCCGCGGCCATCAAGGAGGCGTGCGCGGTGATCGGGGCGGACACCTGGTACACCTGGGGCGGTGGCCACGGGGTGAATCCGCCGGGGGCCACCTTCGGCCATGTGGACTCCTCGGACCCGGAACGGAGCAGAAACGACCCGAACCGCAAGGGCTTCGACTGCTCAGGGTTCGTCCGCTACGCGTTCTACAAGGCCGCCGGCTATGACGTGCTGGGCGACCGCACGGCGGAGCAGATGTACAACGCCTCGTGGCCGGTGCGGATGACGGCGGGGCAGGGCGAGGGCGCGCTGCGCCCCGGCGATCTGGTGTTCTTCGGCACCGCGGGCAATATCCACCACACCGCGATCTATCTGGGCAACGGGCAGATCGCCGAGGCCCCGCAGTCCGATGAGAAGATCCGGGTGGCCCCGCTGCGCAGCCATGACGACTACACCGGTGCCGTGCGGATCAGTGGCGCGGGTGGTGGCGGCGGCGGTGACGCGCCCCAATCCACCTGGGGCACCAATGTGCGCACCCACACCGAACCGTCCGTCGGGTCGGCGGTGCACTCCACCTTCCCCGGCCCGACGGGGATCCGCGTCGACTGCCAGCGGCGTGCCGAGCGGGTCACCTCCGAGGGCTACTCCAGCGATGTGTGGTCGCATCTGCCGGACGACGGCGGCAGTTGGGTCAGCAACATCTATGTGAAGGGGCCGGAGTGGATTCCGGGTGTCCCGGCGTGTGACGGGGATCCGGGCCAGGGCCGTCCGCCCGGTGACGGCGCCGGATCGCAGCGGCAGACGTGGGGCACCGATGTCACATTGCGCAGCGGTCCGTCCTCGAAGGCCCAGGCGACGGACGCGCTGGCGAAGCCGACGACGGTACGCGTCGACTGCCAGGCGCGGGGCGAGGAGGTCACCGCGGACGGTGTCACCAACAACGCGTGGGCCCATCTGCCGGACCGCAACGCATGGGTGTCCAACATCTACATCCGGGGCGGCGCCTGGCTCGAGGGCGTTCCCGAATGCGACACCGACCAGGGCGGGGGCTACGGCGACAACGTCGACTTCCGTAACACCTGGGGCGATGACGTACGGGTCCACCGGGACCCCGCGCAGGGCTCACCGGCCGTGACCACGCTTCAGGGTCCCAGCCAGGTGCGGGTCCAGTGCCAGGTCCACGCGGAGCAGGTGACGGCCGAGGGCTACACCAACGACGCCTGGAGCTATCTCTCCGACCGCCAGGGATGGATCAGCAACATCTATCTCAAGGGCGGTGCGTGGCAGGACGGCGTGCCGCTCTGTGCGCCGGGCAATCCGCCGCCGGGGAGGTGAGCGAGGTCAACGGGCCGCCAGGTCGCGCACCGTGCGCAGCCCGGCGGTGACATCGGCGATGGTCGCGCAGTCGCCCACCGCCGCCCCCGCGGGCAGGACGAGGTCCGTCGGGGGGCGGCGGGTGGCGACGGCGTCGGCCAGGTCGGACAGCGCGGCCCGCAGGCGGGCCGTGAGGGCGGGATCGGGCTGTGGGGCGCCCTGGTCGAGCCGTACGCCGCAGGCCGTTACCGCGTCCACGATCTTCTCCAGCGCCAGCACCACCGGCGCCCAGGCCGCCAGGTCCCGGCCGAACGGCGGGTGTTCGGCGCTGGCCACGTCCACCGCGCGGCGGGCGTCGGCGAGCGCGCGGTAGGCCTCGCGACGCAGCCGCAGCCGGGTGGCGTACGGCGCCTCGGCGGTGAGCACCCGGTCGAGGTGGTCGCGGGTGGCGCGGACGGCGAGCGACAGCCGCACCGACACCTGGGCGCGCGGACCGCCGAGCCCGGGCAGCGCCCCGGCGGCCAGGACCACACCGCAGGCCAGCAGCGTGTCGGTGAGCCGGGTGAACCCGGGGTCGGTGTCGCCGCCGAGGTAGACCAGGGAGAGCAGCAGCGGGGTGAGCACGGCGGTCTGCAGGGCGAAGTGGCGTACGGAGACGGGGATCAGCGCGGAGCAGACCGCCGCGACGGCCACCGGCCAGATACCGGGGTCGCCCGCGCCGGGGGCGAGCAGCGTGGCGAGGGCGCCGAAGACGGCCACGCCCACGGCGGTGCCGAAGGCGCGGGAGAGGGCCCGCGAGACGAGCGGGCCCATGTCGGGCTTGACCAGGAAGGCGGCCGTGGCGGGGAGCCAGTACCAGTGCGCGCCCGGCAGTTGCTGGGCGAGCGCGGTGCTGACGCCCACGCACAGGGCCACCCGGGCGGCGTACTCCCGGCCCGCCGGGCCGAGCGCGCGGCGCAGCCGCTGCCGGTGGCCGGGGACCACCGCGCCGACGGGCGGCGCCGGTTCGCCGTCGAACACCCGGGCGGCGAGCAGCACGGCCCGGTGCATGGCCACATTGCCCGCGGTATCGGGCACCGGGGCGGGCAGCCGGCCCGGTGGCAGCCCGGTCCGTACCGAGCGGGCCAGTTGGGCGGGGGTGCGCGCGATGCGCTCGGGGACGGGCTCGTCCTCCCACAGAAGGGTCAGGATGCCCTCGCTGAGCGCTCCGGCCACCGCCAGCCGGTCGCGCGACCGCCGCTCCTCCTCGTCGACGCGGTGCAGGGGGAGACGGTGGGCGTAGAGGGCTTCGTACGCCGCGTCGTAGGCGGCGGTCAGCTTGCGCCGGGCGGCCTGGCCGCCGTCGGTGCCGACCGCCGTCATCAGGTCGGCCAGGGCGTCGTACACGGCGGCCACCGCCTCCCGTTCACCGGAGGGCGCGGCCTGGCGCGAGGGGATGACGCGGGGCAGCAGCGCGGCCATGGCGATCACCCATGCGGCGCCGATGAGCAGCAGGCCCGCCCTGGCCGGCGGGGACACCGGGAGGGGCATGCCCGCGCCGACGACGGCGAGCACCATCAGCTGCACCCCGGCGGAGGAGCAGACCGGGCCGATGGCGCTGATCGCGCCGGAGACCAGTCCGACGGTGGCGAGGGCGAGCGCGATCCAGATCCCGAGGCCCAGCGTGCCCAGCCAGGCCCCGGTCAGCAGCCCGACGGCCCCGGCGAGGGCGGGCAGGCCGATGCGCACGACGCGGGTGGCGCGGGTGGCGGGGCGGTCGTTGATATGGGCGAACATCGCCCCCAGCCCGCCGAGCATCCCGAACGGGGTGTGTCCCGACGCCACGCCGACGGCCACCACCGGTCCCACGCCGAGGGCTCCGCGGACCACCGCCGCCCAGGGCACGGGGCCCCGCAGCGCCCGCACCCCGCGCAGGGGGTGCGTAAGCCAGTCGGGCGGTGTGCGGCGCGCGCGCAAGGATCCTCCGTGAGGTGGAAATCGTGGGGCTCTTAGAACCGTACGTGAGCAATGCGGGACTTTCGTAACCTGCGTATTTCCGCCATGTGAGCCGCTGATGCCCCATCCCGCACACAAGCTGCCCTCGGCCCGCGGACCCGGGTGTGACCTGGTGCTTTGTACAGTCTTCCCGGACCGGCCGGTCGGCCTGTTCGGGGTGCACATGCCAGGCTCATATGTCTCGCTCCGTGGCCAGCTTCTTGCGGAGCGTGTTGTGCTGGGTACGCGGGAGAACTAGCCTCCCTTCCGCCCGTTACCGAACATTCGTCTGGTAACCGCCTTCCGTTGATCCCCAGCGCCGGAGAACGCCATGCAGGTGACCTTGCATCAGGACAAATGCGTCGCCTCGGGGCAGTGCGTCCTCGCCGCCCAGGACGTGTTCGACCAGCGGGACGAGGACGGTGTCGCCGTACTCCTCGACGACCGCCCGCCGGCGGAGCTGCACGACGACGTCCGTCACGCGGCCGCCGTCTGCCCCGCCCTGGCGATCGCACTGGCCGACTGGTGAGCGCACCGCGGAACGTCGTGATCGTGGGTGCCTCGGTCGCGGGGCTCACCGCGGCCGTCACACTGCGCACCGAGGGGTACGACGGAAGGCTCACCCTCATCGGCGACGAGCCCCACACTCCCTACAACCGGCCGCCGTTGTCCAAGCAGATCCTGGCGGGCACCTGGGAGCCGGACCGGATCAAGCTGCGCACCGACGAGGAGCTGTCCGCCCTCGACGCACGGCTGCTGTTCGGCAGCTCCGCCACCGGTCTGGACACCGACGCCCGCCGGGTGGTGCTGGACGGCGGCGACAGCGTCTCCTACGACGCCCTGGTCATCGCCACCGGTGTCACCCCCAACAGCCTGCCCGGCGCCCACCATCTGGCCGGGGTGCATCTGCTGCGCACCCTCGACGACGCCCTCGCCCTGCGCGCCGACCTGCGCCGCAAGCCCGGTGTGAGGGTGGCGGTGGTCGGCGCGGGCTTTCTCGGCTCGGAGGCCGCGGCGGCGGCCCGCAGGATGCGGCTGGACGTCACCATGATCGACCCCCGGCCGATGCCGATGCGGCGGCAGTTCGGCGACCGGATAGCCGCCCTGGTCGGGCAGTTGCACAAGAAGAACGGGGTGTCCATGCGCTGTGGCACCGGGGTGCGGCGGTTCTTCGAATCCGGCGGCCGGGTGACCGGTCTCGAACTCACCGACGGCACACTGCTGGACGCCGATGTCGTGGTGGTCGCCATCGGTGCCGCCCCGGCGATCGGCTGGCTGGCCGGATCCGGTCTTGAGCTGGGCAACGGTGTCGAATGCGATCCCACCTGCCGCGCGGCGCCCGGCGTCTACGCGGCCGGTGATGTCGCCTCGTGGCACAACAATCACTTCGGCTGCCGGATGCGGCTGGAACACCGGCTGAACGCCACGGAACAGGCGCGGGCCGTCGCCCACAATGTGCTCGGCGAGAACCAGCCGTTCGCCCCCGTGCCGTACTTCTGGACCGATCAGTACGACGCCCATATCCAGGCGTACGGCATCTTTCCCGCCGACGCCGAACTCGCCGTGCTCCACGGCGAGCTCGAGGGCGGCCACTTCGTCGTCGCCTATGGACACCGGGGCCGGGTGGTCGGGGTGCTCGGCTGGAACAGCCCGTGCGAGCTGCGCAAACTGCGTCAACTCGTGGTTGACCGGGCACCGTGGGCATCGATCCTGCCCGCTCCCCAGGCGGTGTGGCCCGGCCGACACCTCTCGGCCAGCCTCCGGTGACCGCGACGTCAATTTCCGGCCATGCGCTCTCGCGAGGCTGGGTGGGTGCTGGTCCGTCGTCTTCTCCTGCAACGTGTCGCCGTCGCTCCTGGTCACTGTCGGCTCCTCGGGCTCGCCGGGTCGGTGGCCCTGGCAGCGGGCGGAGCGACGGCCGGAGCGCTACCGGTGGGGGACGCCCTCACTCCTGACTCCGGGAGCGAGGCGCTCGGGCTGATCAGCACCTATTTCGGGCTGGTGCTGCTGATCGCGGCGTGGTGGCTGCTCGGGCGCGAGGTGCGCGGGCCGAGGCCGCCCGGCCCCCGCTCCCTGCTGATCACGCTCGCCACCTGGGCGGCTCCCCTGCTGCCCGGACCGCCGATGTTCAGCCGGGATGTGTACAGCTACCTCGCCCAGGGCGCGATGGTGCACGCCCGCATCGACGTCTACACCCACGGCCCCATCCGCCTCGGCGGGCCGCTGGCGGACGAGGTGGCGCCGGTGTGGCAGCACACCCCGACGCCGTACGGCCCGGTCTCGCTGGCCTTCGAATCGGCCATCGCCCACGCCTCGCGCGCCGAGCCGTCGCTCGGGGTGATCGGCCTGCGGCTGATCGCGCTGCTCGGGGTGGCGCTGATGGTGCTCGCGCTGCCCGTTCTGGCCCGCCGCTGCGGCACCGACCCGAGCGCCGCCCTGTGGCTGGGCGGCCTCAACCCGCTCCTGCTGCTGCATCTGGTGGGTGGGGCGCACAATGATGCCGTGATGCTCGGGCTGCTCGGGGCCGGGCTGGTGGCCGCGACGGGCCGATGGCCGGCCTGTGGCGCGGTGCTGGTCACGCTCGCCGCCCTGGTCAAGGCCCCGGCGGCGCTGGGGCTGCTGGCCGTCGCCACGCTGTGGGCGCGCCGGGTGGAGGGCCGCAGGCGCCGCGTCGGCGCCGTGGCGGCCACCGCCGCGCTGTCCCTGGCCACCACGGGAGTGGCGACGGCCGTCACCGGCACCGGCTACGGCTGGATCTCCGCGCTCACCACCCCGGCCTCACCGGACAACTGGGCGCTGACCAGCACGCTCGGCCGCGCCACCGGCGCCCTGCTGGAGGCCGTCGGCAGCGGTCTGGCGCCGCTGGCCGCGCCCGCGTGGCACGGTCTGGGGCTGCTGGCCACCGCGGTGGCCATCGGGGCCGCCTGGCTGCGGCCGCCCCGCCCCCGGCCGGTGTACGCGCTGGGGCTGAGCCTGATCGCGGTGGCCGTGCTGGGCCCGGCGATCCGGCCCTGGTACGTGCTGTGGGGGCTGTTCGTGATCGCGGCGGCCGGTCCTGGCGGAACGGTGCGCAAGGCGGTGGTGGCCGGGAGTGGGGTGCTCGCACTGGCCGTACTGCCCAATGGGTTCGCGCCGGATTCGCGGCAGCTGACGTACGCCGTGTGCGGGGGCGTGCTGGCGGTGTGCGCGCTGTGGTGCGTACGGCACGCGCCGGGGTTCGCCACCGGCAACGCGCTGCCCGCCGTCCCCGGCGGCCACCGATCGGAGCGTTCGGCATGACGGGGCCCACCACTTCACGCGGACGGCTGATCCTGGCGCTCGCCCTCTCCGTGGCGGTGGCGCTGTTCCTGGCCTTCGTCCCGCTGCACCGGCACTGGTTCGACCTCAACGTCTACTACGACGCCGTGGGCCACTGGCTGCGGGACGGCCGGATCTACGACTTCACCATCCCCGGCGCGGACGGGGCGGACTACGGCTTCACCTATCCGCCCTTCGCCGCGCTGTGCATGCTGCCGATGGCCCTGTTCACCTGGCCGGCCGCGATCACCCTGAGCATGGTGCTCAACGTGGCCGCCTCGGCCACCCTGCTCACCTGGCTGATCGGGCCGATCGTCCAGCGGCACGGCTGGAACAAGTGGTTCGCCTTCGTGGTGGCGGCCTGTCTGTTCGTCCTGCTGGAGCCGGTGCGGGACACCTTCAGCTTCGGGCAGGTCAATCTGCTGCTGCTGGTGCTGGTGTTCTTCGACGCCTGGCTGCTGTCCACGGGGCGTGGCCGGTACGCCGGCTGCGGTATCGGGCTCGCCGCCGCCATCAAGCTCACCCCGGCCATCTTCATCGGCTATCTGCTGATCACCCGGCGGTGGCGCGCCGCCGCGACCGCCACGGGCACCGCCGCGGCCGCCACCCTGCTGGCCCTGGCGGTGGCACCGGGAGCCTCACGGGTCTACTGGACCGAGGCGCTGTGGGACACCGACCGGATCGGGGTGCTCTCCTACGTCTCCAACCAGTCGTGGGAAGGGGTGCTGGCCCGGCTGGTCGATCCGGTGCCGCCGAGCGGGGTGGTGTGGGCGCTCGGGGTGCTCGCCGTGCTGGCCGTCTGGGCGCACCGGGTGCGCTGCGCGGTGGCCGTCGGGGACGAGCGGGCCGGGTTCGCGCTGACCGGGGTGACCGCCTGCCTGATCAGCCCCATCACCTGGGTGCACCATCTGGTGTGGCTGATTCCGGCCCTGGCGGTGCTGGTCGACAGCGGGCTGCGGCCGGACGCGTCACCGGCCCGGCGCAGGCTGCTGCTCCAGGTCGGTGCGGTGGTGTACGTGCTGCTGTGCAGCAGTGTGGTGTGGCTGTGGCGGTTCGACTCCACCGGGGTGGACGGCTTCCTCGGCAGCAACACCTATGTGTGGATCTGCCTCGGCCTGCTGATCGCGCTCCCGCTGCGCGGCGCGCGTTCCGCGACGATGCTGGGCCAAGAGCCGTATCCGGCACGTATCCCATGACCGACAGGAGTGTCCGGACCGATGCCTGAAGCGATGCCGCACCCCGTGGAGCAGCCCCTGGACCGGCCCGCGGAGCGGACGGAGCGCCGGTCCCTGTACCGGCGGCTGCCGCTGCGCCGGATCCTGTGTCTGCTGCCACTGCTCGTCGTGGCTGTCTGGGTGGTCCAGCACCGATCGCTGATCGGCTCCGGCGCCCGTCAGATGTTCACCGCCAATCCGTACTGGCTGCTGACGGCGGTGGCGACCACCGGGCTCGGCTGGGTGGCGGTGTCGTTCGCCCGGCAGGGCACGGTGCTGGAGCGGCTGCCGGCCAGGCGGCTGTTCGCCACCCAGTTCGCCGCGGGGGCGGCCAACCATCTGCTGCCGTCGGGGATCGGCGCCAGTGCGGTCAACATCCGGTTCATGACGGGCTGCGGGCTGCCGCCCGCCCGCTCCTCGGCGGCGCTCGCCCTGTACTTCCTGGCGGAGGCCACGGCCCGGGTGGGGTTGCTGCTGGTGCTGCTCGTGGCGTTTCCCGAGGCGCTGCGGCTGGGCCCGCTGCTC
>NZ_JAAAYH010000277.1:0-12189 GCF_018035285.1 Streptomyces sp. MK37H
TCCTTGGCGGAGGACCCGGCGGCATCGGCGGAGGAAGACCCGGCGGAAGAGGACCCGGCGGAGGAGGACCTAGCAGCGGAAGACGAGGACCCGGCGGCGAACGCCGCCCCCGCCCGCAGACCGTCCTCCGACCGCAGCACCCCCAGCATCTGCCGCAGCTCGGTCAGCGCCTGCCGCCCCATGTCGCCCACCAGCGCCGCGTTCTTCGACGCCTTCTCCGGATCCTTGAGCGCCACCGCCTGCAGCGCCGCCGCGTGCACCACCATCAGGCTCACCCGGTGCGCCACCACGTCGTGCATCTCCCGCGCGATCCGGGTCCGCTCCTCGTTACGGGCCCACTCGGCCCGTTCCTCCGCCCGCTCCGCGAGCAGCGAGAGCTCCCGTTCCAGACCGTCCGCCCGCTCGCGCAGGCTCTCCACCAGCCGCCGCCGCGCCCGGACGTACAGCCCCAGCAGCACGGGCGGGCCGGTCAGCCCCAGGGTGAGCACCATGGCGAACATCGGGGCCTCCCACACGGAGGTCCCCAGACCGCTCTGCGGATTGTCCCGGCGGAGGCCGATCACCGTGACGAGGAAGCTGCCTACCGCCGCCATTCCGGCCAGCACCGCCGTGATCCGGCGCGGCACCTCGGACGAGGCGAGGGTGTAGAGCCCTACGACGCCGAGCAGCAGACCCATTTCGGCAGGGGTGACCGCGATCGATATCAGCACCACGGCGATCGCCCAGCGGCGCCGCAGCACCAGCGTGGCACCGACGAGCACCCCGATCAGCACCCCGGCGGCCACCGGAATCCGGGCATCGTGGGCGAATCCGACACCCTCCGCCGCGCACTCGATCGACGACGCCACGGCGAGCAGGACATCGAGCCCCATACTCCGCCGCCGCGCCCACCACCACGGCCCCGCGGGCGCGCCCCGCGCGCCCGTGGCCTCTTCCCCCGTCGAACTCATAGCGACCAGCCTACGGCCGGGCGCCAGCGCTTTTCCCGGTGACACGGCGGCGCGCAAGAGACTCGAACACCCGGCAAAGCCGCCTATTTAACTCGAACGAATGAATCGCCCACATTTTCGACCCAATGCGTACGGACAGCGAACGATCCTGTGGTCATGAGCGAACCACGGCGCCGCGACGGCGACAGCGTGGGCGGCCTGCTCAGCGGGACGACCACGTTCGAAGAACTGAGGGAACGGGCGATCGCGTTACGGAGGGAAGGACTGAGCCGCAGACAGATCCGCGACCGGCTGAAGGTCAGCAACAACGACATCCTGAACCGCCTCCTGGAGGGCGAGCCGCCACCGGAGTGGACCAGGCGCCCCAACGCCAAGGACGACCTACGGGCCAGGGCGCGCGAGATGCGACTCCAGGGGATGACCTACGACAAGATTCAGCTGGAGCTGGGCTGCTCCAAGAGCTCCATCTCCCTCTGGACCCGCGACCTACCGAAACCGGACCGGCCGCCCCGCACCCGGGAGGAGGCGTCGGCGATCGCCAAGCGGGGGTGGGAGGCGACGATGCGGCAGCGGGAGATCGAGCGGCAGCGGACGAAACTCGTGGCGGCGCGGGAGATCGGCGTCATGACGGACCGGGAGCTGTTCCTGGTGGGCGTGGGGCTGTACTGGTCCGAGGGCAGCAAGAGCAAGCCCTACAGCCTCAGGGAAGCGGTCATCTTCATCAACAGCGACCCCGACATGATCCAGCTCTATCTCGCCTGGCTCGCTCTGCTCGGCATAGAACCGGCACGGTTGCGCTTCCGCGTGATGATCCACGAATCGGCCCAGGTGGCGGACGCGGAGCGATACTGGGCGGAGACCATCGGCGTGGACGTCACCACCCTGGAACGGACAACATTGAAGAAGCACAACCCGAAGACCGTCCGCAAGAACGTCGGCGAGGGATACCGAGGGTGCCTGGTGGTCCGTGTTCTCCAAGGAGCTGACCTATACCGTCGCATCGAAGGCTGGTGGTACGGCATAGTGGTGGGGGCCAGGTCGACGATTTAGCGGTTGTCCGATTTGGCACCTTTTGCCATCCCCTGTGGTGTAATGGGCAACACGTGGCGCTTTGGACGCTTTGTTCCAGGTTCGAGTCCTGGCAGGGGAGCTCTAAGTTCGGGTCCTGACTGCGCGGCACCGCCCGGCTCGGCACCCTCCTTCCTTTCCGCCCGGAAACCTCTCGGTATCCTGCGGGTGTCCACCCCCGAAGCCGAAGGGCACACCCGTGAGCGCCAACCGCCCGGCAGCCGTCGTCGTCCTCGCAGCGGGTGAGGGCACCCGCATGAAATCGGCGACCCCGAAGGTTCTGCACGCCCTCTGCGGCCGCTCCCTCGTCGGGCATGTCGTCGCCGCCTCCCGAGAGCTCTCCCCCGAACATCTCGTGGTCGTGGTCGGCCACGCCCGGGAGCAGGTCTCCGCGCATCTGGCCGAGACCGACGCCGAGGTGCGCACCGCCGTCCAGCACGAGCAGAACGGCACCGGGCACGCCGTCCGGATGGGCCTGGAGGAGCTGTCCGACAGCGGGGTCGCCCTCGACGGCACCGTGATCGTCGTCTGCGGCGACACCCCGCTGCTGACCGGCGAGACGCTCCAGCGGCTCGCCGCGGCCCACGACGCCGACGGCAACGCCGTGACCGTGCTGTCCGCCGAGGTCCCCGATGCCACCGGCTACGGCCGGATCGTGCGGGAGGACGCGACCGGCGCCGTCACCGCGATCGTGGAGCACAAGGACGCCACCGACGCGCAGCGCGCGATCCGCGAGATCAACTCCGGGGTCTTCGCCTTCGACGCCCAGCTGCTCACCGACGCCCTCGGCAAGGTGCGCACCGACAACAGCCAGGGTGAGGAGTACCTCACCGATGTGCTCGGCATCCTGCGCGAGGCCGGGCACCGGGTGGGCGCGTGCGTGGCGGGCGACCACCGCGAGATCCTCGGGATCAACAACCGCGTCCAGCTGGCCGAGGCCCGCAGGCTGCTCAACGAGCGGCTGCTGGAGCGGGCGATGCTGAGCGGGGTGACCGTCGTCGACCCCGCCACCACCTGGATCGACGTGACCGTCACCTTCGAGCCGGACGCGCTGGTCCACCCCGGCACCCAGCTGCTGGGGGCCACCCATCTGGCCACGGACGCCGAGGTCGGGCCGAACTCCCGGCTCACCGACACCACCGTCGGCCAGGGCGCGGCCGTCTCGTTCACCGTCGCGGAGGGCGCGGAGATCGGCGCGGGGGCGAGCGTGGGGCCGTACGCGTATCTGCGCCCCGGGACCCGGCTGGGGGCCAAGGCCAAGGCCGGCACGTACGTGGAGATGAAGAACGCCACGATCGGTGAGGGCACCAAGGTGCCGCATCTGTCCTACGTGGGCGACGCGACGATCGGCGAGCAGACCAACATCGGCGCCGCCAGCGTCTTCGTGAACTACGACGGTGTGAACAAGCACCACACCACCATCGGCAGCCATTGCCGGACCGGGGCCGACAACATGCTTGTGGCTCCCGTCACGATCGGGGACGGTGCTTACACCGCCGCCGGATCGGTCATCACCAAGGATGTGCCCCCGGGCTCGCTCGCCGTCGCACGCGGACAGCAGCGGAACATCGAGGGCTGGGTCGCCCGCAAGCGCCCCGGAAGCGCCGCGGCACGAGCCGCCGAGTCCGCTCGTCGGGAGGACGAGGGCCAACAGTGACATGTGCACAGGTACACCGTGCGGGGCGTACGGTGAGAAGTGCACCAAAGTGACATCCAAGGAGACTTGTTGTGACCGGGATCAAGACGACCGGCGAGAAGAAGCTGATGCTCTTCTCCGGCCGCGCCCACCCCGAGCTGGCCGAGGAGGTCGCCCATGAGCTGGGCGTCAGCTTGGTCCCGACCAAGGCATTCGACTTCGCCAACGGCGAGATCTACGTCCGCTTCCAGGAGTCGGCGCGCGGTGCCGACTGCTTTTTGATCCAGAGCCACACGACTCCGATCAATAAGTGGATCATGGAGCAGCTCATCATGATCGATGCGCTGAAGCGGGCTTCCGCGCGCTCGATCACGGTGATCGTTCCGTTCTACGGCTACGCCCGTCAGGACAAGAAGCACCGTGGCCGTGAGCCGATCTCGGCGCGGCTGGTCGCCGACATGCTGAAGACGGCGGGTGCCGACCGGATCCTCACGGTCGATCTGCACACCGACCAGATCCAGGGCTTCTTCGACGGCCCGGTGGACCACCTCTTCGCGCTGCCGGTGCTCGCGGACTACGTGGGCGCCAAGGTCGACAAGTCCAAGCTCACCGTGGTGTCGCCGGACGCCGGCCGGGTGCGGGTCGCGGACCGCTGGTGCGACCGGCTGGGCGCGCCGCTGGCGATCGTGCACAAGCGGCGGGACCCGGATGTGGCCAACCAGGTCACGGTGCACGAGGTGGTCGGCGATGTGCGGGGCCGGGTGTGTGTGCTGGTCGACGACATGATCGACACCGGTGGCACCATCTGCGCGGCGGCGGATGCGCTGTTCGCGAACGGCGCGGAGGACGTGATCGTGACCGCCACCCACGGCGTGCTGTCGGGTCCGGCCGCGGACCGGCTGAAGAACTCCAAGGTCAGTGAGTTCGTCTTCACCAACACCCTGCCGACCCCGAACGAGGTGGAGCTGGACAAGGTGACCGTGCTGTCGATGGCGCCGACGATCGCCCGCGCGGTCCAGGAGGTCTTCGAGGACGGCTCGGTGACCAGCCTGTTCGAGGAGCAGGCGTGAGCGGCTTAACCTCCCCGGACCGGACGTAGAGGCCACTCCCGTCAGGGGGTGGCCTCAGCCATTGGCAAAGGCACCCTCGGCCATTGGTAGAATCGTGGGGTTGCTCGGCGAGGGAGGCCGCTTCTCACAGCGGCTGTCCGTTATCGACGCGCTCTTCGTAGCAGGTCTGTCGTGGGCCGGGTGACGCCCACACACCGTAAACGATCTACGAGGAGTGCCCCATGGCCGAGGTCAAGATCTCCGCTAAGCCCCGCACCGAGTTCGGCAAGGGTGCCGCCCGCCGCGCCCGTGCCGCCGAGCGCGTTCCCGGCGTGGTCTACGGCCACGGCGTCGAGCCGCTGCACGTCACGCTGCCGGCGCACGACCTGCTGATGGCGCTGAAGACCCCGAACGTGCTGATCCGTCTCGACGTCGAGGGCGGCAAGGACGAGCTGGTCATCCCGAAGGCCGTGCAGCGTCACCCCATCAAGATCGGTGTGCTGGAGCACATCGACCTGCTGCTGGTGCAGAAGGGCGAGAAGGTCACCGTCGAGGTGCCGATCCTCACCGAGGGCGACCTGGCCCCGGGCGGCAACCTGCTCGAGCACCTGCTGAACGCCCTGCCGGTCGAGACCGAGGCGACCCACATCCCGGAGTCGGTCACCGTCTCCATCGCGGGCCTGGACGCGGGTGCCACCATCCACGCCAAGGACATCACCCTCCCTGCGGGCACCACGCTGGCCGTCGAGGAGGACGCGGCCGTGCTGCAGGTGGTCGCCGCCCAGGCCGAGGCTCCCGCCGAGGAGGGCGCCGAGGGCGAGGCCGAGGGCGCCGAGGCGTAATCTGCGGCTGCTCCCTTTTCGCTTCTCCGGCCGCCGTCCCGCCCCCTGGGGTGCGGGGCGGCGGCCGTCCTCAAGGAGAGACATCCAGATGACGGACGACACGAGCCCCTGGCTTGTGGTGGGCCTCGGCAACCCCGGTGGCGAGTACGCGGGCAACCGCCACAACGTCGGCTTCATGGTGGCCGATCTGCTGGCCGAGCGGATGGGTGCCCGTTTCAAGGCGCACAAGTCCCGGGCCCAGGTCGTCGAGGGCCGGGTGGGTCCGCCCGGGCCGGCGAGCCGCCGTGTCGTGATCGCCAAGCCGATGTCCTTCATGAACCTCTCGGGCGGTCCGGTGACCGCGCTGCGCGACTTCTACAAGGTGCCGGTCGGTCATGTCGTGGCCGTTCATGACGAATTGGACATCGATTACGGCGCGCTGCGGTTGAAGATCGGCGGGGGTGACAATGGCCACAATGGGTTGAAGTCGATCACCAAGTCGCTGGGCGCGGACTACTGCCGGGTGCGCTTCGGAATCGGCCGTCCGCCGGGCCGGATGGATGTCGCGGCGTTTGTCCTGAAGGACTTTTCCGCAGCGGAGCGCCGGGAGTTGGACTACTTCGTGGACCGCGCCGCGGACGCGGTGGAGACGCTCATCGCGGACGGGCTGGAGCGCGCGCAGGGGACGTACAACTCCTGAAAGGCGCCGTTCGCCCGTTTGTTCGGCGGAAGGTTGACCGGGGGCCCGGGGATGGCGAGGATCGCCGCCATGGCTTCCACCGGTGTGACCAAGCGCAGCCGTACGCGGCGGGCGGGCGAGAGCGCGTACGGGTTTCTGTTGCTGGCGAAGAACGTGGCAATGGCGCTTGTCGCGCTGCTGATCCTGGTCGCCGGGGTGTGGTCCTCCTGGGGCGACGCCAAGCCGTCGATGCTGACCAAGGGGCTTGAGCGCGGCACCGTCACGGTCTCCGACTGCGGCGACGAATGGTGCACCGGCTCCTTCACCCCGGCCCGCGGGGGCGGCAAGTCCCGTGGCCGGGTGCGGATCGACGAGGCCGTCACGAACGGGACGGGCGACCGGGTGCCGGTGGCCCTCAAACCCGGCACGGACCACGCCGTCCGCACCGGCGCCGCCGGCGTCCTCCACGCCTGGGTCCCCTTCGGCGGCTCCCTCCTCCTCACCTCCCTGATCGTGGCAGGCGGCCTCGGCCTACGCCGCACAGGCTGGGCCATGGGCCTGCTGGGCGCGGCGCTGCTGGGCGCCTCCTTCGCCACACTTACGCTGTAGCGCTCACCGGGTCCCCTCGCTGCGTCTGGGCTCACTCTTCGTCCCGGGACCACCCCGCCGTTGTGCGACCGCCCTTCTTGGCTCGGGCAGTTCGGCACCGCCGGACACGACGGTGGAGGTCCTCGCCGTCGCGGCGGGGACGAGAAGCCGTACCCGGCAGAGAAGCCGTACTGGGCAGCGGCCGCGCACACAGGCAGTGCCGCGCGCACGCAGGCAGCGGCCGCGCGCACGCAGGCAGCGGCCGAGCGCACGCAGGCAGCGGCCGAGCGCACGCAGGCAGTGCCGCGCGCACGCAGGCAGTGCCGCGCGCACGCAGGCAGTTCGGCACCGCCGGACACCACCACGGGGGTCCCCGCCATCGCGGCGGGGAAGAAAAGCCGTACCCGGCAGACAAGCCCCACCCCCGAGCCGGGAAAACGCGCCGGACAGCGCCGAAGCGCACGCAGGCAGTTCGGCACCGCCGGACACCGCCACGGGGGTCCTCGCCATCGCGGCGGGGACGAGGGCGGGCGCGGCGGACCGCCGGGAGCGCGCGCCGACGAGCGGTGAAGCAAGGCGCGGCGTACCCACCAGGGGACCGGGCTTGGCAGCGGCGGAGCCTGGTGCCTGGCGGGGGGCCGGGGGCGGAGCCCCCGGAAATCTCACTACCTCAGCAACACCACCGGGCGGGGCCCGCTCCGTCAAGGGTGGGCCCCGCCCGGTGTCGGGTGCACGCCGTCGTCAGCCCGTGTTGCGGAGGCCCGCGGCTACGCCGTTGACCGTGAGGAGGAGGGCTCGGGCGAGCAGGGGGTCGGGGTCCTCGCCCCGCTCGGCCGCGGTGCGCTGGCGGTGGAGCAGGGTCACCTGCAGATACGAGATCGGGTCGAGGTAGGCGTCCCGGACGTGGAACGTCTGCTTCAGCACCGGGTTGGAGTCGAGGAGTTCCCGTCCACCGGTGATCCGCAGCACCTCCCGCACCGTCAGCTCGTGCTCCTCCTGGATCACGTCGAAGACATGCTTCAGCTCATCCGGCACCAGCGTGTCGACGTAGTGCCGGGCGATCCGCAGATCCGTCTTGGCCAGCGTCATCTCGACGTTGGACAGGAAGTTGCGGAAGAAGTGCCAGTGCTGGTGCATTTCGTCGAGGACGGTGTCGAGTCCGGCCTCGCGGGCGGCCTTGAGGCCGGAGCCGACGCCGAACCAGCCGGGGACGATCTGCCGGGACTGGGTCCAGCCGAACACCCACGGGATGGCCCGCAGTCCGTCGAGGCCGGCGCCGGAGTCGGGGCGGCGGGAGGGCCGGGAGCCGAGGTGGAGCTCGGCGAGCTGGTCCACCGGCGTGGAGGCGAAGAAGTACGCGGGCAGGTCGGGGTCGTCGACGAGCTTGCGGTAGGCGCCGTGCGCGGCTTCGGAGACGGTTTCCATGGCCGCGTCCCAGCGGGCGAGCGCCTCGTCGGACTGACGCGGGGCGGTGTGCAGGGCGGACGCCTGCAGCGTGGCGGCCACCGTCAGCTCCAGGTTCTCGCGGGCCAGCGAGGGCACGAGGTACTTGTCGGAGATGACCTCGCCCTGCTCGGTGACCTTGATCTCGCCCTCGAGGGTGCCCCACGGCTGCGCGAGGATCGCGTCGTGGGTGGGGCCGCCGCCGCGGCCGACGGTGCCGCCGCGGCCGTGGAAGAGCCGCAGCCGTACGCCGTGCCGGTGGGCGACGTCGCGCAGCAGCCGCTGGGCGCGGTGGATCTCCCACTGGGAGGTGGTGATGCCGCCGAACTTGGAGGAGTCGGAGTAGCCGAGCATGACCTCCTGGACGTCGCCGCGGAGGGCGACGAGCCGCCGGTACGAGGGGTCGGCGAGCATCTCGTCGAGGAGCTTGTCGGCGATCTTCAGCTCTTCGGTGGTCTCCAGCAGCGGAACGATGCCGATCTTGGCCCAGCCCGCGTGGAGGTCGATCAGCCCGGCCTCGCGGGCGAGGACGGCGGCGGCGAAGACGTCGTCGGAGCCCTGGCACATGGAGATAATGTAGGACTCGACGATCTCGGGGCCGAAGCGCTCGAAGGACTCGCGGATGGTGTGGAAGACGCCGAGGGTCTTGGCACCGGCGGCGTCCAGCGGCGCCGGGGTGGGTGCGAGGGGGCGCCGGGAGCGCAGCTCCTTGGCGAGCAGCTTGCGCCGGTAGTCGCGCGGCATGTCGGCGTAGCGCCAGGACTCCTCGCCGAGCCGGTCGAAGAGCTGGCCGAGGGCGTGGTGGTGGGCGTCGGCGTGCTCGCGGACGTCCATGGTGGCGAGCTGGAGGCCGAAGGCGGCGAGGGTGCGGATGGACCGTTCGAGCCGGCCGTCGGCGATGAGCTGGCCGCGGTGGGCCCGCAGGGAGTCCTGGACGAGGTGGAGGTCGGCGAGGAGCTCACCGGAGCCGAGGTAGTCACGGCCGGGCTGGTGGGGGGTGTCTCCGGCGAGCCGTTCGCGGGTGTTGACGAGCTTCTGCCGCATGCAGGTGGCCTTGAGCCGGTAGGGCTCCTCGGCGTTGAGCCGCTTGTAGCGCGGGCTGATCTCGGGCAGCAGTTCGAGGTCGCGCTGGAGGGAGGCGAGGAGCTCCTCGGAGGCGCCGGTGTTGCGGATGGAGCTGGAGAGCGCGGCGCGCAGCTCGTCGATGATCTCCAGCGCGTCGGTGATGCCGTGCTCGTGCTGGAGGATCAGAACGTCGCGGGTGACCTCGGGGGTGACGTTGGGGTTGCCGTCGCGGTCGCCGCCGATCCAGGTGCCGAAGGTGAGCGGGCGGGTGGTGGCGGGCAGCTCGACGCCCACGCGCTCGAGCTCCGCGGTGAGGTCCTCGAGGACGTCGCCGACGGCACCGGCGTGCAGCTCGTCGAGGTAGTAGATGGCGTTGCGGGCCTCGTCGGCGGGCTCGGGGCGGACGACGCGCAGCTCATCGGTCTGCCAGAGCAGGTCGATGCTCTCGGCGAGCCGCAGGTCGGCGCGGCGGGCGTCGCCGCCGACGGCGAGGGTGTCGAGCAGCTCGGCGATGCGTCGGAGCTTGGTGAGGACGGTGCGGCGGGCGGCCTCGGTGGGGTGGGCGGTGAAGACGGGGCGCACGCCGAGGTTGGCGACGGTCTCCCGGAGGTGCTCGGGGTCGGCGTCCTTGAGCTGGTCGGCGGTGCGGGCGAGGATGCCGCCCTCGGCGGCGCGGCGGGCGCGCAGCTCGCGGCCGCGGTGCACCTGCTCGGTGACGTTGGCCAGGTGGAAGTAGGTGGAGAAGGCGCGGACCAGCTTGGCGGCGGTCTCGAGGTCGGTGGAGCCGAGCAGGTCGGCCGCGGCCTCGCCGTCACTGCGGGTGAGGGCACGGACGCGCTCGACGAGTTCGAGGAGATCGGGGCCCTCCTGCCTGACGAGGGTCTCACCGAGCAGGTCGCCCAGACGGCGGATATCGGCACGCAGGGCGGCGTTGGTGTGGTCGGCACTGCTCACAGGTGCGGGCTCCTTGCAGTGAACGGGGTTCGAAGCGCGGCATCGATGCGTGCGCGGCGGGCGCCGCGCGCTGCTGACCCGGTGCTTTCGGCCTTGTGCGGACCGCGCTGTCCGACGCTCACCAGGATAGGCGGCACGACCCTGGGTGAGACCAGAGCCCTATTGCCCCGCTTCCCGGCCCTGCCATACTTACGACGCCGTAGGTTACGCATCCGTAGCCATGCCCCCGAGCCCCACGAGGGATCCCATGACTGCAAGCCCCGACGTGGTCAACGACACGCCGAAGGCCCAGGAGGCCCCGCTTCCCTCCGCCACGCTCGGCGGGGACAGCAAGCGCTCCATCGAACAGATCACCCTTCTCCTGTTCATCACCGTCCCCTTCGTCGCGCTGCTCGCGGCGGTTCCCCTGGCCTGGGGCTGGGGGGTCAGCTGGCTGGATCTGGCGCTGCTGGTGTCGATGTACTACATCGGCTGCCACGGCATCACGATCGGCTTCCACCGCTACTTCACCCATGGCTCGTTCAAGGCGAAGCGACCGCTGCGGATCGCGCTGGCGATCGCGGGGTCGCTGGCCGTGGAGGGCCCGCTGGTCCGCTGGGTGGCCGATCACCGTAAGCACCACAAGTTCTCCGACGCCGAGGGCGACCCGCACTCCCCGTGGCGGTACGGCGAGACCGTTCCGGCCCTGCTGAAGGGGTTGTGGTGGGCACATATCGCCTGGATGTTCGATGAAGAACAGACGCCGCAGTACAAATACGCACCGGATCTGATCAAGGATGGCGCCGTCCGGGCGATCTCCCGGCAGTTCGTGGTATGGACCGTGGTCTCCCTGATGGTGCCGCCGGTGATCGGCGGACTGGTGACCTGGTCCTGGCAGGGCGCGGTGACCGCCTTCTTCTGGGGGTCACTCGTCCGGGTGGCTTTGCTGCACCATGTGACCTGGTCGATCAACTCGATCTGCCACGCGGTGGGCAAGCGCCCGTTCAAGTCGCGGGACCGCTCCGGCAATGTGTGGTGGCTCGCGGTGCTCTCGTGCGGCGAGTCCTGGCACAACCTGCACCACGCGGACCCGACCTGCGCCCGGCACGGGGTGATGCGGGGGCAGCTGGACTCCAGCGCCCGGATCATCCGCTGGTTCGAGAAGGCGGGCTGGGCGTATGACGTCCGGTGGCCGAGCCAGGACCGTATCGATGCCCGCCGTCAGGGGGAAACCGCCGGAGCGGCATGATAGAGGGCGTGGCGACCGACAGTAATACCAGCGGTGAAAAGGACCGGCCGCGCCGGGCCGGCCGGTCCTCCGGATCCGGAGCCCGGCGGCCCCGCCGGGTCCGGATGACCGGCAAGGAGCGCCGGGAGCAGCTGCTGGACATCGGTCGCACGCTCTTCGCCGAGCGCGGCTTCGAGGGCACCTCGGTGGAGGAGATCGCGGCGAAGGCGGGGGTCTCCAAGCCGGTGGTGTACGAGCACTTCGGCGGCAAGGAGGGGCTGTACGCGGTCGTGGTGGACCGCGAGATGCGGCGGATGTTGGACATGGTCACCACATCCCTCACCGCGGGCCACCCGCGCGAGCTGTGCGAGCAGGCCACCTTCGCCCTCCTGGACTACATCGAGGAGTACACGGACGGCTTCCGCATCCTCGTCCGCGACTCCCCCGTCGCCCAGTCCACGGGCACCTTCGCCTCCCTGATCAGCGATATCGCCACCCAGGTGGAGGACATCCTGGGCCTGGAATTCAAGGCCCGCGGCTTCGACCCCAAGCTGGCCCCCCTCTACGCCCAGGCCCTGGTGGGCATGGTCGCCCTGACCGGCCAGTGGTGGCTGGACGTCCGCAAACCCAAGAAGGCCGAGGTCGCGGCCCACCTGGTGAACCTGGCCTGGCACGGCCTGGATGGCCTGGAACCGAAACCGCGCCTGATAGGCCACCGCAAGTCCTGAC
>NZ_JAAAYH010000278.1:0-12163 GCF_018035285.1 Streptomyces sp. MK37H
GCAGCCGCGACCGCCATCGCGCGCGGGCCGTGGCGGCGCGGGGCGCGGTCGGCGGTCCGGACCGGGTGCGGAGCGTCGGCGTCGGCGTCGGCGGCGTCGTACATGAAAGGCCCTCTCGCATCGTCGGTTCCGGGGTGCGGCTGCGTCCCCCGCGCCTACGGGTACGGATGGAGGGCGCCGATCGTTCACCGGCCTCGCGCCGTTCCGCGCCGTTCTCTGCCGGGCCGGGCGCGCACGGGGATGTCCGGACCCTTGACAGCCAGGTCGGATGCTGGATTACTGGACCGCGCCCGAACGGTAACCGAATGTTCGGTCGGCATCCTGAGGTGGTGGACGGCCCATGGTGGAATCGCTGAGCGCGGCTCCGCTCGACGACGCCGAGCGGATGAGCCCCGAGGAGCTGAGGGCGCTTCAGCTCACCCGGCTGCGGGCCACCTTGCGCCATGCGTACGACCATGTCGAGGTGTACCGCAAGAAGTTCCGCGAGGCCGGGGTCGGCCCCGAGGACTGCCGCACCCTGGAGGACCTGGCCCGGTTCCCCTTCACCAGCAAGGCCGATCTGCGCGACAGCTACCCCTTCGGGATGTTCGCCGTCGAGCAGAGCGAGGTGCGGCGGCTCCACGCCTCCAGCGGCACCACCGGCCGACCCACCCTGGTCGGCTACACCGAGCACGACCTTGCGGTGTGGGCGGAGGTGATCGCCCGCTCGATCCGCGCGGCCGGCGGCCGCCCCGGCCACAAGGTGCATATCTCCTACGGCTACGGCCTGTTCACCGGCGGCCTCGGCGCCCACTACGGGGCCGAGCGGCTCGGCTGCACCGTCATCCCCGCCTCCGGGGGAATGACCGCCCGGCAGGTGCGGCTCATCCAGGACCTCAGGCCCGAGATCATCATGATCACGCCCTCCTATCTGCTGACGCTCCTGGACGAGTTCGAGCGGCAGGGCGTCGATCCCCGCTCCACGTCCCTCCAGGTCGGCATATTCGGCGCCGAGCCCTGGACGGAGGAGATGCGCCGGGAGATAGAGGAACGCATGGACATCCACGCGGTGGACATCTACGGGCTCTCGGAGGTGATGGGCCCTGGGGTGGCCCAGGAGTGCGTGGAGACCAAGGACGGGCTGCACGTCTGGGAGGACCACTTCTACCCCGAGATCGTGGACCCGCTCACCGATGAGGTGCTGCCCGGCGGCGAGGAGGGGGAGCTGACCTTCACCACCCTCAGCAAGGAGGCGCTCCCCGTCATCCGCTACCGCACCCGGGATCTGACCCGGCTGCTGCCCGGCACCGCCCGCCCCGCCTTCCGGCGCATCCAGAAGATCACCGGCCGCTGTGACGACATGCTCATCGTGCGCGGGGTCAATGTCTTCCCCAGTCAGATCGAGGAGATCGTGCTGCGGGTCCCGTCGGTGGCTCCGCACTTCCAGCTCGAGCTGACCAGGCGCGGCCGGATGGACCATATGGCGGTGCGGATCGAGGCGCGCCCCGGGGTCGGCCCCGAGCGGCGCGCGGAAGCCGCCACGGCGATCGCGCGGGGCGTCAAGGACGGGGTGGGGCTCACGGTCGAGGTGGAGGTCGTGGACCCGGAGACGCTGGAGCGCTCCGTGGGCAAGATCCGCCGGGTCAAGGACCTGCGGATGGAGGGCTGAGCGGACACAAGGCCGAGCCGCCCCGGGCGCCGTCCGTGGACAGGACGGTCCCCGGGGCGCATGGGCCCGGTGTCGGCCCGAGGCCTTCTCGGCGTGCCGGCCCGACGGCTTCTCAGCGTGCCGGCCCGAGGGCGGCGACCTCGTGATGGAGGGCGTGATGGAGGGGCAGCCGCGCCCCGCACACGGTCGCCTGGGCCTGCGCCGCGACCCGGCGCCGGTCGTCGACGTCCCGCAGCGGCCGCAGCGGCCGGTGCACATTCACCCGCACCGTGAGCCCGTCGGCGCGGATCACCCGGCGCAGCGAGTGGCCGAAGTCGTCCTCGCCGACGAAGGCGGCCACCGTGGTCGGGGCGCCGTGCTGAACGTAGTCCAAGGTCACCGGGCGCACCGGCGCGCCCGCGTCCAGCGCGGCCTGGAAGGTGGCCCGCCGGAAGCTGCCGCCGGTGCCCGCACACCAGGTGATGCCCTGCGGGAAGGCCATCACCGACTGGCCGTCGCGCAGCCGGGCCGCCATCTCCCGTACGGTCGCGGGGAGTTCGCGCAGCGAGTCGCGGTCGATGTACAGCGTCCCCGCGCGGGTGACCAACGGGCCGATCAGCGGCCAGCCCGCGATCTCCCGCTTGGCCAGCATGACCACGGGCTCTATCGACAGCAGCGCGATGATGTCCAGCCAGGAGATGTGGTTCGCCACGATCAGCGTGCCGGTGGTCCCCGGGGCGCTGAGCGTGCTGTCGCCCGCCACCTCCAGCCGGATGCCCAGGGAGTCCAGCAGCGTCGCGGCACGCGCCCGCAGCGTCTCGGGCTCGGCGATCCGCCGGCCGGACACCAGTGCGCCCAGCACCGCCCGGCCGAAGACCGCGGCCCGCCGGGCGACCCGGGTGGCCGGGACGCGGTCGGCGGCATGGGCGACACAGCCGGTGGTGCACGGCGACCAGGCCGCCCAGGCGTGTGCGGGCAGGCTCATCGCGGCCGGGACGGTCACTGGGATTCACCCAGGAAGTAGCGGCGGTAGCGGTCGTTCATCCGCTCGGTGTCGAGCAGCACGAAGAAGTCGGCGTCGTTGAAGGCCCGGTCGTGCTGCGGGGAGCCGCACATCCAGGCGCCGACCCGCAGGTACCCGCGCAGCAGCGGCGGCAGATCGGCGTAGCCGGGCTCGCCGTCCAGCGGCCGCGAGGGTATCCAGGGGTCGAGCGGGTGGACCCGCATCTCCGGCGGTGCGGCGTGCTTGGTGGTGCCGAGCAGCCAGGCGTTGGCGGCGGCCTGCTCGCCCTCGGCCAGCGGCACCGAGGCGCAGCCCGCGAGATAGCGGTGGCCGGACAGCAGCACATAGCGGGCCAGACCGGCCCACATCAAGTTGATGACGGCGCCCGAGCGGTGGTTGGTCTGCACACAGGCGCGGCCGGCCTCGACCATGGACGAGCGGACCTCGGCCGGAAGCCCGTGCAGATTGAACTCGGTGTCCGAGTAGAGCCGCTCACTGCGCCCCGGGGGAAGCAGCCGGTAGGTGCCGACCACGGTGTCCGTCGCCGTGTCCGTGACGATCAGGTGGTCCATGACCTCGTCGAACTCGTCCACGTCGCGGCCGTCGACCGCCGCGTCCAGCCGCCCGCCCCTCTCCTCGCCGAACACCTGGTAGCGCAGCCGCTGCGCGGCGTGGATCTGCTCCTGGGTGTGGGCGATCGAGGTGACGTACGAGCTGGTGGGCGCCGTCGTGGACGTCGTGAGCACGGGCATTCCTGTTCTCCGTTCGAGGGAAGTCAGGAGCGGTGGGGACTGGGGAAGAGCGGAAGAAACGCCTCACTCGCCGTGCGGTACGCGGAGGCGGCGCGTACCGGGGCGTCCACCAGTCTTGCCGTGGCGACGTACGTCACAGTGTCCGTGCGGTGATTCGGCGACTGCCAGTCGATGACGAAAACATGCCGCAGGTCGGCCGTGGTTACGGAGCGGTAGCGCCGGTGCCGCCGCTGTCATCGGCGGCACCGGTGGCGCTCGGGAGCGGGAAGCCCAGTGAATGGGCGGCGGTGGCGGGGGTGGGCTGGGACCAGTAGTCGCTTACCGCCTCGGCCGAGGACAGGGAGCGGGTTTCGGCCAGATCCAGATAGAGGACGCCGTCGAGGTGGTCGGTCTCGTGCTGGACGATCCGCGCGGGCCAGCCGGTGAACTCCTCGTCCAGCTCCCGCCCCGTCTCGTCCTGCCCGCGCAGCCGGATCCGGTCCGGGCGGCCGACCACGGCCTGCCAGCCGGGGATGCTCAGACACCCCTCGAAGAACGCCGCCCGGCCGTCGCCGACCGGTTCGTAGCGGGGATTGACCAGCACCCGGTACGGCTGCGGCACCCGGCCGCGCGCCTCGCGCACCTCGGCCGTCACCTCCGCCGCGTCCTCGATCACCGCCAGCCGCAGCGGCACACCGATCTGCGGGGCCGCGAGCCCCACCCCGGGCGCGGAGTGCATGGTTTCCCGCATCGCCGTCAGCAGCCGGTCCAGCTGGTCCGCGGCCAGCTGGCCCTCGTACGGCAGGGCCGGTCGCCGGAGCACGGGGATGCCCGCGGAGAGGATCGGCAGCGGGCGGGTCCCGGAGAGCAGTTCGTCGACGAGCTCGGACAGGGTGGTGGTCGGCATGGGGGACAGCCTGGCAAGACGATCACGCCACGGCAATCCGGGGGCGGGGGCCGGGGTTCGGGCGCCTTCGCGTACGAGTGCTCACCATCGGATAAAAGGTGAACAGGGCACCGATGGGGTCCGTAGACGCTGAGGAGCCGCCGGGGAACATCCCACGCCCCCGCGGCTCGGCCGAGTCTCCCGGCTCGGCCGCTGCCGCTCCGCGGTGCTCTCCCCGTTGTGCACGCGGGGCGGCAGCCTTCCCGGCCGTAGGGGGTGTCCGGCGGAGCTTGGCGCCTGCGGCGGGCTGCTCCCCTCCCCGCCCCTTCCCGATGCTCCAGACGGGTAGTTCTGGAGTGATCGACAGTGGCGGTAACGCAGCAGGTCAAAGCAGTCTCGCACCCCTTGCGCTCCCCCCGGGGCATGGAGACGAATACGACGGCAGGGGCAGCGCCGCTGAGACGCTGCGCGGGGTCCGGTGCATCCGGCTGTCAGTGCGGACGGACGAGACCACCAGCCCGGAGCGGCAGCGGGAGGCCGACGACATAGCGGCGGCGGCGCTCGGTATCGACTTCGGTCAAGGCGGCGGGGTCCGTGAAGCTGTGGACCTGGATGTGAGCGCGTCGAAGGGCGGCCCGTTCGACCGTCCGCAACTCGGCGGATGGCTCGCCCGCCCCGACGGCTTCGACGCGCTTGTCTGGTGGCGGTTCGACCGTGCCATCCGGTCCATGGGCGACATGCACGAGCTGGCGAAGTGGGCGCGCGAGCACCGCAAGATGCTCGTGTTCGCTGAGGGGATCGGCGGGGGTCGGCTGGTGTTCGACTTCCGCAACCCCATGGACCCCATGAGCGAACTCATGATGCTCATGTTTGCCTTTGCCGCTCAGGTGGAGTCGCAGAGCATCAGTGACCGGGTGACCGGGGCACAGTCCGCCATGCGCAGGATGGCGCTGCGGTGGCGGGGTGGCGGCCGTCCCCCATACGGCTACCTGCCTGCCCCCATGCCCGCCGAACTCGGCGGGGTCGGCTGGACGCTGGTACCGGACCCGGACGCAGTAGAGGTGATTGAGCGGATCATTGCGGCGCTGGTGCCCGGGAAGTCCCCGCACGCTGTTGCGCAGATGCTCAACCGGGATGGTGTGCTGTCGCCGTCCGCGCACTGGGCAGCCCACCAGGCCCGTACGAAGAACACCACCGACGCCGAGACCGCCGAGCCTGCCAAGCGTCCCGCGCAGTGACGTTCTCAGACCATTACGAAGATCCTGACCAACCCCGCGCTGCTGGGGTGGAAGATGCACAAGGGTGCCCCCGTGCGGGATGACCAGGGCGCACCTGTCATGGCGACCGAGACCCCGATCCTCATTCGTGAGGAGTTCGACCAGGTGGCCGCGCTGCTCGCGTCCCAGTCCCGGGCCGAGGGGGCTGTGCAGCACAGCGACTCGGGCGCGCTGCTGTTGCGCGTCATCCACTGTGAGGGGTGTGGCGGGCGGATGTACCTCAACAAGTCGTCGGGTAACTACGGGTGTGCCTCCTACAAGTACGGGACGCATTGCCCGTCACCGGCCACCGTCCGCGCCACGTGGGTGGACGACTACGTCACCGACGAGTTCCTCAAGGCCGTCGGGACGGTACAGATCACCCGCGTGACGGAGATACCCGGCTACGACCCGCAGCCCGAGATAGACGCCACCCTCGCGGAGTTCGAGGAGCACCAGGCCCAGAGGGGGCGGCAGAAGTCCAACGCAGCCCTGGCAGCCTGGCAGCGCCGTGCTGATGCCCTTGACGCGCGTCTGGCTGAACTGGAGGCCCGGGAGAAGACCGAGATGCGACGCGAGGCCGTGCCCACGGGACGTACATTCGCCGACGGGTGGAACAGCGCCGACACTGCCGGGCGCCGCGCCATGCTGGTGGACGCGGGAGCACGTCTGACGGTCAAGCGCGGAACCAAGGGGGGATGGCGGACGCTCGACGTGCGACGCGTGGAGTTCACCATCAGCGGCGACCTTGACCCCGCCATCGAGGAAGCCGCCGCCGTGGCCCGTGACCTAGCAGATGAACAGCGCAACGACGCGTCCCCGGCGTCCGACAGCATGATCCAGCTCGCCGGGCCCCGGCGCGCAGCCTCCTTCCCGGTGAGCCTGCGTTCCGCCGCGAGTCGCCCATGACGCCGGAACGGTGTCTGACGAGTGACGAGTGACGAAATGACGAGGTGTTCGTATCGACTCTACGAGCCTGAACCTCGCGCTGTTTATGCACACATCCCGAACCCACCCCTCAGATTGTCACTCGTCACCGGATTCGTCACCGGTCGCCGCAGCCCGTAGGCACCCGTCGTGCTCCCCTCATAAGTGAGGGCAGTTCTTTTGCCGTGCCCCGGATGCTGCGACGTGCGCGTCATGCGTGGCGTAGTGCCTGCCCTCCGGAGTGCCCGCAGAGCACCCCGGACACCGACCCTTCTCGACTGGTGACACCGCCTCGATAGGTGGTGCACCTTCCCATGGCCCCCGCGCTTTGCGGGTGTTGCTCTCGCTGGGTCTGCGAACAGCGATGACGCACACCCCGGCGCGGGGGCCATCTGCCGTTTCCGCAGGAAGGAACCCGACCCGTGACTGACACACACGACTTGATAAACGCGCACCGCCAGCACCTCGCCACCCTGTCCGATCTCCTGGGCTTTGCAGCCGGTTGCGGACGGTGGGACATCCACGCGAAGCATGAGACACAGCGCCGGGAACTGAGCCGCACACTGCACGCCGCTGTAGGCGCCGGGCTGGACGACGGCACGCTCAGCCTTGAGGACGCAGCGCGTGCCCTGTCGCCCATCGCGAGCCTGGAGACCGCGAGTGTCTTCTGAGGTGCCCAGCGCTCCCCAGGCGGACGGTCACGCGCCGGACAGACCCGAGTACCGCCAAGAGTCCTCTACGGAGCCCACAGACACCTTGCCGAGCGGGGAGACGGACGTCAGCCCCGATCACGAAACGCGTATTGCAGAGCTGACGCAGCGTATAGCCGAGCTGGAGCGAGAGAAGGCAGACCGGGAACGTGCGGACACCATCGCGGAGCTTGCGCACCGGTACCAGTACCTGACGCCGGAACTCCTGCGCGCCTTCGGTGATATCCCGGCGGAGGAACTGGAGGAACGGGCGCTGCTTCTGAATGCCGCTATCCATGAGCGGGAAAAGCCCCGAACTCTGGGCTCGGGGGGCCTCGACCCGCACAACGCCAACGATGAGCGGCCGGCTACCTGGGCTGGTGCTTTCCGTCGCGCACGTGAGGAACGTCGCAAAGGACGATCGGGGTAACCCATCGTCAGCAACAGCCGGTATTCCGGTGGACTCTGAGAAAGGACTGATGCGTGAGTCTCTTCACCACTGCGCGCGGCGCAGAATCCATAACCCCGGATGACTTCGCAGCGCTGGTTGTGCAACCGGTACAGGCGGAATCCACGGCATTCCAGATCGCAACCCAACTGACCACCGATTCCACGCGAATGAACCTGCCGATCGTGGTGGAGGATGCCGGAGCGGCATGGGTCAGCGAAGGGAGCGAGATACCGAACGAGGACGCGCCCCTTGGCGAAGAGGTGGTAACCCCTGCCAAGGTCGCGGGTCTCACAGTTGTGTCGTTCGGCGAGCGTCTTAGGACCTTCCATCATCACGGAAGTTGCCGCGTCGCGCATCTCGCCCAAGGCGTCGGAAAGCCTGTCAAGTGATGCACCTGCGCTCTTTCTGGCCTCTTTTCCCCTCTGGCTTTCTTCATGCAGGAACGAAGATCTTTCTTTTATGTAGACAATTAGCTTTTGGGTCTCGCCGTTGAACATATTTCCCACCGAGAGAAAGTGTTTACACGCCTCTCGTCGCGCCTGACGTTTATGCAATTTTCTGGCAGAACGGGCGGACCCGAGGACGCCTCCCCTGGTCGCGACGGCACCCACTAGTGCACCCAAGATGCCCGCTAAACCCTGGTCCATAGCCCCTCCCGACCTGTGACAGAGACTCAATCGTACGTGAGGTGACACCATGCCGGGCCCGGTCCCGAAGAGGAGCGATCAGCGCCGTAGGCGCAACAAGAGCGACGCGCCCGAGGTAGTGAAGGCGCCCGGCGGGCAGGCCCCGGAGATTCCCCCGGCCGATGAGACCTGGCACCCCATCGCAGCGCGTTGGTATTCCTCGCTGGCGGAGTCCGGACAGTCCGCGTTCTACGAGGCGTCGGATTGGGCGCTGGCCGTTTACCTGGCAGAGGCCACGTCTCGCAATCTCAAGTTTGGCCGGTTCTCGATTCAGTTGCTCCAGACGACTCTATAAGGCATGACCGATGTTGCGGATAACGCCAGGATACGGCACGCGCAGCGCTTATGCGTATTCACCACCAGAGGGCGCGACCTGACTCCAGATAGCGTGGCTTTCCGGTGGCGAGTGCTTCGAGGGTCTGGGTGACCCGGTCACGTATACGTGGACGCAAAGCGGCTACTGCTTCCTCTGGCGCGAAGAAGGCGCATGCGGAGAGTTCGGAATCGTGGGGACGAAGCGCCGATGCTTCGGATGAACTCAGCTTCCCACCGTCGAATACCATGACGATCTGATCGTCCCATGGCCCGTGCGGCGGGTCCCAATCCACGGACAAGATTCCTAGTAGTCTCGGCTGAATTCCGAGTTCTTCGAGCAACTCGCGTCGAGCTGCCTCTATAGGTGCTTCATTTGCTTCTACCATGCCGCCGGGGAGATCCCAGCCTTCCTTGTAGGTAGGATTCACCAGCAGAATTCTTCCTGACTTGTCGCGCAAAATAACATCTGCGGCGACGCGCTTACGTGCTTGCTTCGCATTCCCCTCGGCGAGATATGCTTCCCATTCAGCGGTACCAGGCTCTGGGTGAGTCGTCATGGCGTTTCCCCTACAGTGTCTAGCGAGACTATACCTGCCAGTAGCAGACTTCTTTGCCGATTGACCATTAGAAGAGAGTCCAGTAGGTCAGCTACCGGGGTCTCAGTCTTGAAAGGGTGAAGAGCGTCTGTCAGGTCAGCAAGTTGCTGCGTGATACGCAGAGAACCCAAAGCGCGGCAAGATTCGAGGAGTTCAGTCCCAATCGTGCATGCTGCGTCCAAGTCACCCATCTTCGCTCTAATTACGGCCAGGGAGATTTGCCCGAATGCTCTGCTGCGCGCCCGGTCACCACTACGCATTGCAACAGCCTGCTCGGCTTTTTGAGCTGCTGCCGAATATTGGCCGAGATCTTGTAGACAAAGCACCTCTTCGCTGGCAAGAGAAGCCGTGTCGAACTCACTGATCCAGACTGATGGAGGTTCGTAGATCGGACGTGTAAGGAATTCCGCAGACGCATCGATCGCCCGACGGGAAGCGACTTCATCGCCCGTCCGAGCCAAAGCGCGGCCTTCCATGGCATGGAGTCGAGCAGTAAGCGCAGGAATGAATGGTCCGGCCTTCATGGCTTCTTGTCCGGACCGCGCAAGTGTCACGGCTTCGTGCGGGTGATTCATTTGCAGCGCCAGGTGACTCATGCTGGCCAGGATATGAGACCCCAAGGCATGGTCCGAACCAGCTTGAGCAAAGGGAAGGGCGTGCTCGAAATGCCGTCGCGCCCGCAGGTCTTGGCCCGAATCATGTGCCATCCAACCGGCCATTTCCGTTAATGCAGCAGCCGCCATAAACGTCTCCGCAGTACTGCCTACATTCTCGGTTCCGAAGATCCTAGGTGCCACGCTATTATTGAGGTAATGTGTTACGGCGCCGTAGAGATGCCCCCCGCCAAGCTGGCGATCTGCCATCCGAAACGAATCCATAGCGGCCCTGTCGCTGTTCCAGTGGCCCGGTAAAGTAAAACCCGAACTGGCTTGTGTAACGGCAAGGTGGACCGGAGGATTCGTTACCGGTAGAGAATCTGGTCTGCACTCTCCCATAGCCTCATCGCTGATGCGATCCATGCCGGTTGAATTTGGCGACCCCTCCCATGGACGAGGTGGCACGCCCAGCATGTCGCCGGGAATGCCGAAGGCGTCGGCAATACGTTCGATTACTTGTAGGCCGCGTACGCCACGGACGCCCCGGATGATGTCGCTCACGCGAGAACTCGTCATCTTGCCGATGGCGGCGGCCATATCTCCGTGGCTTGAGCCCGTACGCCTGTTGACGAGGCGGAAGATCTCTCGGAAGTTGCGGGTGGCGCATGCCCGCTGCATGGCCTCGCTCCGAAGCAGCGCGTCAGGAATCGTCAGCGGATAACCAGCACGCCGGGTCTCGCGTTCGTCCACGGAGCCACCTAGCAGGGACGGCAGTGATCTCCCCAGGGTAGCCCTGGATTCCTCGCAACGGGGTTCCCCAAAGTCACTTGCGGGGTTCCCCGTTCGCGGTTCTGTCGAGCCTCGGCTGCCTCGAAGCTCATGGGACACGTGCAGCGCGCCCAACAAGGTGCCCCCGCGACGGGCGAACGTCCGGGGGCGCGGGCCACCTGCACACCTCAGAGAAAGGACAGGCAGCCGTGCGCAAGAGTAACCACGATCACCCGAACGTGGGCACGCTGGTGCGAGATACAGCCAACGATCGCGTAGGCGTCTCCATGGGCCGGAGCGGACCGTACGCCATGCTCAGGCCCCAGCTCGGGGGCAAGGAATGGCAAGCACGCCCGGAAGACCTTCGCCCGGCATGGAGTTGCCTTGCCTGAGCGCGAAGTCTCCGAACACCCCCGCACCGCAGATATTGAGCAACTTCAGTCCGCATACCTCATGCACCGCCAGGAGTGCAAAACGTGCACGCCTGAGCGGTCGTGCGAGATGGCGCGACGGCTGGAAGAGACGCGCCGTGCGGCGGGGGCGTCATGACCGTGAAATGTGCGGATTGCGCCCGCCTGGAGCGCGAGAAGGAAACGGCGCGCAAGGCCGGAGACCTGAGCAAGGTCACCGACTGTGCCGTGTTACTCAAGCGACACCCCGACCACAGCAAGAGGAGCGCTCTCTCTGGAAGGGGGCGGGCATGAACCGGGCCACGTACCGTTTCCGTGAGTTCCTGCTCGTCCCCGACACCGAGCCTGACGCCGAAGCGCTCACGTTCGCCATGCGGTGCGCGGTGTGCGAGCAGGCCGGGGAGCCCAGCGACGATCAGGCCGCCGCGCACGCGTGGGCGACCGGCCATTTGAAAGCGAACCCGGAGCACTTCACCTATCGGGAGATCATCACCCGCCCGTGCCGGTTCGAGCCGGGAGCGTGGCAGTGACGCGAACCATCCTGAAAGGCTCGGACCTGGTGCTCAGCGCCGAACGTGCGCAGGGTGCGCCGGACGGGATCTATCTCGCCGAGTGCATGACGTGCCCCGCTGCCTCGGGGCGGGTGGACAGCGATCGCGGTCCCGTCGCGCGCTGGGCCATCCTCCACACCCAGCAACACGGGCTGAATCATGGGCAGTTCCTCGTGACCGTTGAGCGTCACTGGCGCGTAGACCCCATACGGTCCCAGGACGGACACGGCACGGCTATGCCGCCCCCGGCCCGCAGCGCCAGCCAGGCGCCCGCCACGCACCGCGCCCCCGGACGCTGGGGCGCCTGCTGGCGGCGTACCGTGGCGTGGCTGGGGCGATTCGCCGGGCCGCTGGTCCTGACCACGTTCATCGTGGCCGCCGGACTCGGCGGCTATCTCATCGGGACCGGCCAGGACACCGGCTGACCCGCTGATGACGCCCGCACGGCCGGGGACGCTCCCCCGTAGCCTCCGGCCGCGCGGGATCGGTGGCGCTCCCCACCGAACAAGCCCCGAGCCCGATGGGTAGACACGCCCACGCCGAGCGGACGCGCTTGAGGCTCCCGCCCCGGTCCGCCCCTTCGCTGGGGTGCCGCGCACCGCGCGGTAAGAGCGTCACCATCCAGCCCCGTCCCCGACTGATCACGATCGAGGGGGGGCGCTTCCGTGCCC